>JAKSUE010000014.1 GCA_024409165.1 archaeon | reverse complement strand
ATTAATTTAATTTTAATAAAAATAAAATAGATTAAAAAAATTAAAAAAATAAAAATAAAAAATAAAAAAAGTGAAAATATGAGCTTAATATATTCAATAGCTACTTATTTAACAAGAAATATAGAGGATTTACTTAGAAAATCACTTTTATTTACAGTGATTTATAAGATATTATTATTTATTGAAAATTGTTGGGTAAATAGTTATTTTAAACAATTTTATCCTGGAGAAAACTTCTTATCATTTATAAAAAGAAGTAAAATATTAAGCGAACATATTTTTGCACCTTTAATTGTGATTGTTATATTTGCAATATTCTTACTTCTTGCAACACAACCATTAAATAGCAGTTTACAAAATACTGTTTTGATTGGATTTGTTTTCTTTATAATTGGGTCTATGATTCTCCCAAGATTCATTTTAAATAATAAAGACGAAAACATTCCAATATTTAATTCAAAAGATATTCATTCAATTGGTTTCTGTTTAATAATTATTGGATTAATCTTCTTTTTCTTATCTATCGCATCAGTTGGAGGATTACCAATATTAAAATCTTCACTTAGATACTCTTTAAAACCTATATTAACAATGCCTGTATTCTTATTAATACCTGGAATTGGTCTTGTTGGTGCTGATTATTTAACACAATTTAGAAATAAAAAAATAACAAGATCTCAAGTAAGATTTAGATTTATTTTACTTCTTGCATTTGGAGCAATTATCCTCTTAACTTTAGGTTACCGTACTCCAATAATTGCAGTACTTCTTATGATAATTATCATAGGTTATTATGGAGAAGTTTTATCTGTTTGGGAAGTAATTATTGGTGCTTTAATTGGAGTTTGTGGAATTATTGGAATAGGATACTTCAGATCACTTAATGAACTTATAATTACTTCAAATACAAGCCCAATTTATAGTTTACAAACCAGAGCAGACTTTACATTACATGTATTAAATCTCTTAAACCAAATATCTGGAAACTTTGGTATCCTTCATGGAGGTATGATTTCAGGAGCAATCCCTGGAAGTCCATTAGGACCAAGAATGATTGTTGGTAAATTAATTGCATGGAGAACAGAAGTTACTGTAACTCCAACATTACTTGGACAAATGCTTATTGATTTTGGAAAAGTAGGTGTTGCAATTGAAATGTTATTACTTGGATTTATATTAGGAACTGGATATAAAATAATTAAAATAACTAAAAATTCATTCTATATAGTTTTATATAGTTTACTTTTAACCTACACAATCCTTGGAGTAGAAACTGGTATTTTAGATATCCAAGTTTTATTCTATTTCTTTGTAGCTATTTTCATATATTTAGCAATTATCTTAAAAAACAAAGGAATCAAAATTTATTAATTTTTTAAATTACTCATTTTTTTATATTACTCATTTTAATTATTTCTTAACTTTACTTTATTAATTTTTATTTTAGTAAGTATAGCAAGTATAGTAATTAAAAGTATTACTTTTTTAAAGAAAAATTGCTCTTTTTTATTACAAAGCAAAGCTTTATATAGCATTAAATTATAAATAAAATTGTTTAAGCAAAGCAAATTGTCTAAAAAGTATTACAAATTCTTTAAAAATCAAATAAAAAGTAATAACTTAATTAAAAAGTATTACTTTTTATTAGAAAAATTAGAAAAAAGTATTACTAACATAGATGATTAAAACATATAATATCTTAAACACAATAAAAATTACTTAAATTTATGATACGGAGGAAGATATATGCATATACCTGATGGTTTTATACCACTTTGGCAGTGTGCTATTTATTATGTTATTTTAATAATAGCTATTTACTTTGCTAGTAGATGGTCTAAGAAGAATTTAGATGAAAAAAGAATCCCTTTAATGGCTATACTTGCAGCAGGTATCTTTGCAATCATGTCACTTAATATACCAATTCCATTTGGTACAAGTGGACACATGGTTGGAGGAGCACTAGTTGCATTAGTATTTTTAGCTCCAGAAGCAGGAGTAATAATCTTTACTTGTGTATTACTTATTCAAGCATTACTCTTTGGTGATGGGGGAATTACAGTCCTTGGTGCAAATGTACTAAATATGGGAATTATTGCAGGATTCGTAGGTCTTTGGTCCTATAAAGGATTAAATGGAATTATTGGAAAATATCCCTCAATAGCTATTGGAGCATGGCTTGCAACAGTCATATCAGCAATAGCAGCAGCAATCGAACTTGCACTCGCAGGAACATTCCCAATAGAAATAGGTTTTGCTTCAATGGTACTTTACCATGCATTCATTGGAATAATTGAAGCAGCATTGACTATAATCGTAATCTATGCACTTGAAAAATTCAGACCAGATTTACTTGCATGGAATAAAAGAACTGTAAGTGAAGGTGATTAAATGGCTCTTAGTAAAAATAACAAAATTTTACTTGTTATTGTATTAATAATATGTATTGGATTAGCTTGTCTTTCACCATTTATTGCATCAAGCAATCCTGATGGATTAGAAAAAACAGCTGAAGATGCAAATGTTTCAGAAGATACAGCCTACGAAGCAATATCCTCACCAATGCCAGATTATTCCTTTGAACCTTTAGGAAAACTTGGAGAAATTGGTGCATTAATTATTGGAATTATTGTAGTTCTAGTAATTGGATTTGGTGTAGGTGCACTAATGAAGAAAAAAGAATAATAATTTATTATTAAATTATTATTTTATTTCTTACAAACCTCTTATTTTTTTTAAAAATTTAAAAAGTATTACTTTTTCATCAAAAAACAGCTATTTTTTATTACTAAGAAAAGCTTTATAAACTACTAATTTTAAAATAAAACTATAAATACTATTTATTATACTAAAAGTATTACTAAATGGCTAAAAATCAAGAAAAAAGTAATAATAATTAATAAAAGTAATAATTAGTATTTAAATAAACTTAAAAAAAGTATTACTTTAAATTAGTTATTAAAATTGATTTAATTTAATTAATAAATTAATTATTAAAATTAATACTAAATTTTTATAAAACTAAATATAGGAGAGAAATTAATGCATATACCTGACGGTTTTGTTCCATTATGGCAGTGTGCTATTTATTATGTTATTTTAATAATAGCTATTTACTTTGCTGTAAAATGGTCAAAGAAAAACTTAGATGAGAAAAGAATTCCATTAATGGCAATTCTATCAGCAGGTATCTTCGCAATTATGTCTATGAACATACCAATTCCATTTGGTACAAGTGGACATATGGTCGGAGGTGCACTAGTTGCTCTTGTATTTATGGCTCCTGAAGCAGGAGTAATTGTATTTACTTGTGTTCTTCTTATACAAGCACTTCTTTTTGGAGATGGAGGAATCACAGTCCTTGGTCTTAATGTACTGAATATGGGAATTATTGGAGGAAGTGTGGGCCTTGGATTTTACAAATTATTAAATAGATTCATGGGAAAATATCCTTCAGTAGCTATTGGAGCATGGCTTGCAACAGTCATATCAGCAATAGCAGCAGCAATCGAACTTGCAATAGCAGGAACATTCCCAATAGAAATTGGTCTTGTGTCAATGGTGCTTTACCATGTATTTATTGGAATAATCGAAGCAGCATTAACAGTAATTGTAATCTATGCACTTGAAAAATTCAGACCAGATTTACTCACATGGAATAGTAAAGAGTATAATTCTGATTCTAACAGTACAGAATTAGAAAATGACTCTAAATCTAAAAATAAAAATAATAAGAAATTAATCGCAGTTGTAGTAATAATCTGTGTAGCATTAGCTTGTTTATCTCCATTTATTGCATCAAGTAATCCTGATGGTTTAGAAAAATCATTTGAAGATGCAAATGTTTCAGATGAAGGAATTGAAGCTGTTGTAGAATCACCTTTCCCAGATTATACTTTTGAACCATTATCCCAATTTGGAGAAATTGGAGTATTAGTACTGGGTGCTACAATTGTAGCAATAATAGGATTCTTAGTGAGCATTATACTTAAAAAGAAAGAATATAATGATGAAGATAAGGAAGATAATCAATTAAATAATAACTCAAAAAGTAAAAATACAAATAAAAAAGCTCATTCACATGGAATAAGTCAAGTTTTAAATCTTGAATCTGTAGCAAGTGGAAATAGTCCAATTCATAAATTAGATGGACGTATAAAACTTATTTCTATACTTATTTTAATTGTATTCTGTGTATTTTCACAACAATTAATCGTTCCAATAATCCTTGAGATTTATTTAATAATCTTAATGTATATCTCAGATATTCCGATGAAACAAAGTTTTAAAAGAGTTGCTCTTCTTTTACCATTTGGTGGATTTATTATCATATTCCAACCATTCATACACCCTGGACACATTATCTGGGCAAGTGGAATCTCTTGGATAAATATTACAGATATAGGATTAAACTGGGCAATCATATTACTTGCAAGATTAATTGTTTGTTTAACTGCAATTGTACTTTTATCATCAACAAGCCCAATGCAAGAAATTGTTCAATCATTTAGAAAATTAGGACTTCCAAAAGACTTTGCAATGATTTTAAGTATTATGGTAAGATTCCTTTTCATATTTGTTGATGAATTAGAATCAATTCGTAAAGCACAAAAATCCAGAAACTTTAATATCCACAATAAAGCTCTCCCTTACAAATGGAGATTAAGACAAGTTGGATATACCGTAGCTATGATGTTCTTAAAAGCATATGAAAAAGGAGAAAAAGTCTATTTAAGTATGACAAGCAGATGTTTCTCTGATAAATCTGACATGTATAATACAAAAACTAAATTAGACTCTTCAGATTATGCTTATTTAATAGCAATAATTATAATAGTTATTGGACTTGAAATCCTTGTTTTAACTTTAGCTCCTAAATTAGGTTACTTTGGATTACCATTAACCTTATAATCTAAAATCTAATAGATTTAATAGATTTAATAAATAATAAATAATAAATCTAATAAATCTAATTTACCTACTAAATTTTAGGTTCTAATTTTTTTATCATAAATCCTAAAAATATTATTAACATTGGGAAAAATACACCATATAAAATTAATAAAAGATCACCAGGTACAAAATCACCCATCACAGTAGAAGCAGCCAATAAAAGAGTTAAAAGCACAACAGGGGCTAAAATAGCAATAAAAGTATATATCATAATAAATGCATTTAAACGTTGAGCATAGTCTTTTAATTTCATTCTCATTTCAAAATTAATATCTTCTGCAATAATTGATAGTGAATTAGCTAAATTACCACCAATACGAAGAGTAGATAATATCTCACGAATAACACGAGATAAAGCATCTGATTTAATACGATTCTCTAAATGTATAAAAGCATCTTCTGTTGTCTCACCATATTTAATTTCCTCTAAAACCCTTGAAAATTCTAAAGATAAAACACCATAATCTGCTTGAACAACTGATTCTAAACTATTAAATAGACTTTTTCCAGATTTAAGTTCTGTAGCAAGTTGTCTTAATGCATAAGGAAGTTCCCTTGAAAAGTAAACACTATTATTTTGCATTTTCATTTTAGGAGTATAAATTATAGTTAAAAACACCAAAACAATTGAAATTAAAATAATTAAAGCAATTTCAAATGAAATAAAATATCCTACAAGCCCAATTAAAATGAATATAATAATTATGAAATAAATTCCAAATTTAGAAAGAGATTTAAGATTAAATAATAGTTTATTATTTAAAAACTCACTAAATCCTTCTTTTTCTTGAGAATTACTTAATTTATTAATATTATTGCTGGAAAGTGTTGTTTTCGTATTATTATAATTATTATAATTATTAGAAGATAAAAATGATAAAAATCCTTTTTTATTTTTAGATTTTGAAGATTTATTTTCTAAACTTTCAAAAATCAACTCTTCTTGAAAATCTTCATTAAAGAATAAAGATTTTAAGTTATTCAAATTAAATTTATTAAATTTATTAGAACTGTTAGATTTATTGGGATTATTAGGATTATTAAGATTATCCTTATTTTTATCAATATCACTTTTATTTATAGATTTTTTATTACTTATTGAAATAAAAAGATTAATAAAAAATAAACAAAATTTAATTAATCCATCACCAATCTTAACAAAGAAAGATTCCATATTTAACCTCCATCATAACTCATAACTCATAACTCATAATTGATAAAAACAATATGCAAAGAAATAAACTATCAATTATATTAAAATAATGAGTTATTAAAATTATTTAAACTTGGAAAGATATTAAAATATCAAAGACCTAACTCATTTAATAAAGCCTTGGGATTTAGATAATATTTTGATAAAATAGAGTATATATCTTCAAGTGAAGAAATATCATTTTCAACTAAATAGTCTAAAATCTTTTTTCGATTTTCCATTTCAATAGTTAAATTATTAACAGAAACTCCTTTTAAATTAGCTAAATTTTCAATAGTATTACTTAAAACTGTGACATTTTGGAATTTATCACTTTCACTGTCCCATTTAAACAATTTATTAAGACTTATTGTGCCTTCTTCCATTCCAACAACTTCATCTATTTCAGTGACTCTTCTAAAAGATTTACCATCAGATTTATAAATTCTTTTTTCCATGACAATATAATCAATTGATGAGATCATGATTTTAGGAACAGACATTGGAGCATGGATTAATCTGGAGATGGTTTCTCTTGAATTATTTGCATGTAAAGTTCCAAAACCAGAATGTCCTGTATTTAATGCTGTGAATAATGTTATTGCTTCAGAACCTCTTACTTCTCCAATAATTATTCTATCAGGACGTTGTCTTAGAGAGTTTTTTACCAAATCTTCAATAGTTATTTCTCCTTGATTTTCAATATTTACAGATCTTGCTTCCATTCTTACAATGTGTTTATGGTGAAATTGAAGTTCAAGAGTATCTTCAATAGTGATAATACGTTCTTTTGGATTTATAAAAACAGATAATGCATTAAGAAGAGTTGTTTTTCCAGAACTTGTTCCACCAGATATGATAATATTAGCAGGTTTGACTCCTAAACCATCAATAGTGAGCCAGAAGAAAGCTGCAATATCAGTATCAAGTGTATTAAATTTAATTAAATCAACAATAGTTAAAGGATCTTTTTTAAATTTACGGATGGTTAATGTTGGCCCATCAGCAGATAATGGTGCAATTGTGGCATTAATACGTGAACCATCTTTCATTCTTGCATCTAAAATTGGAGATTGTTGGTCAATTCTCCTATTAGCTTCACGAGCTATAGAATCAATAATACGAAGTATTTTATCTTCATTTTCAAATATTAAATCGGTTTCCATCATACCATATTCTCTATGATAAACAAAAACAGGTTTTCCAACACCAATCACCATAATTTCTTCAAGATCATCATCTTTAATCAAACTATCAATTTCACCATAACCAATTAATTCTTGAAACATATTATTTGCAAGAATCTTTCTATTAATTTCATCTAAATTAGGAAATCTATTCTTTAAAAAACGATTTACATCTTCTAAAATAAGTTTTTCATTAAAAGAAGACATATTTTCAGAAATAGCTAAATCAACAATATTTTCTCTTAGTTCTTCTAATACATTTAATTCTATTTTAGAAAAATTAGGTTTAGAAACTTCATATTTAGGAACTAAATCATCAGAGTTTTTAAACTCATTATTAACACTTTTAAACTCATTATTAGTGCTTTTAAACTCATCACCATAGCCTTTAAACCTATTATCCTCTTCTTTTTCACTTAAATAAGTTTTAGGATTATTTTTTAAAATTAAATTATTTTTTTTTTCTTCATCATTAATCCTAGAGTCCTGATTATGAATTGGAGAGTCATTATTATGTTTACGATTATTATCTCTTTTAAGATCGTTAATGTCTTTAATATTTCTTTTATTTTTATTATCATAATTTATTGAATAAAACATTAAACCACCCAAACCATTATTTTATTAGATATACATTTGAATATAAATTATAATAGCAGGTAAAATTAAAACACCCATTAAATGAGACTTACTTACTCCCAAATAGTGAGGAAGTAAGCCCATAGCAGTTGATGTGATTAAAGCTAAGGTCAAATATAAGATTGGTCCTTCATAGATTATCGCAAATATGTATAAAATAACTATCATAAGGATGATAACTGAGAGGGATAATTTTCGATAATCTACTCCTTGCATTAATTTAGAGAAACTATCCCCTAATTTTAGACAAATCATCAAGGAAACAGCAACAGCAAGAAGTGATGCAAAGGTGAAAATTAAAAGGTGGCTAATTGTAAATTCAGAAATAAGATATGACATGTATACTGCGATTCCACTTCTTGGATTCCCAATCAAATAAATAGCGATTAATGAAAAAAGCGTATCAGAGGTGTTAAGACCACTGTTCGCAAGTAAAAAGTTTTTTGTATCATCACCATCATCACTTGTTTGACACATTCCTTGAGCAATTATACTTCCTTGAGCAGGTCCAAAACCCGGTAAAAACCCTAAAATAGCTCCTGCTGTACCTCCTGCAAAAATACTTTTAATTGTATCTTTATCAACAACAAAATCATAAAACTGATTTTGATGAGGAATAAATGAACTATCATTTAAACTAAATAATATTGTAGATATTCCAAATAATCCAGAAAAGGTACACATTAAAGAAAGACCTGAAGATATAGTTGTTTGTAACATTAACCAACCTAAAATACCAGATAATATAAACAGAAACAAAGACCAAAGGAAAGGTCTAAGACCATTTGTTAACTTGTAAATCATGAATATAGAACCAACTGTTAATATAATCCAAGTATAAGGTTTTGAAATTCCTTGTAAAAATGGAAGAGCAATAGCAAATACAGGAAGCATTAAAATAACTACTACAATTGCTCCAAATCCACCTACAGACACAATACGAATTGCTTCTTTTGATCTACCTTCTAAAACCATCCTATGACCTGGCAAAACAGAAGTAGCAGAACCTTCTTCAGGAACTCCAAGTAACATAGATGGAACAAATTCGATAAGAGCATGTGCAATAGACATTGCAACAAAAACAACACATAAAAACTCAGGAGAAATAAACTCAAGTAAAAAGGCAGAAGATGCAAACATAATCGCACCAGCAGTATTCACGTGAATTCCAGGTATCATACCAGTTAAAGTTCCACAAGCTATTCCTAAAAAGCAAGCTATTACTAAATCAAACATAACTTTATCTCCACATCAAGTGCGTAATAATTAATTTAAACAAAGTTATATTTAAATTTAGCAGTCTAAATCACTTCAATATTGATTTAAAGTAGTAAAATTGTTTTAAATTAAGAATAAATAATATAAATAGAATATTTAAGTGAAATAATAAAAATTAAATTAAAAAAATATAATTAATGTGAAAAAATTAAGTGAAATTAAAAAAATGAAATTAAAAAATAAATAAAAAATAGGACCGTCCCCAAAAATATAAAAAACTAAAAAATATTATAAAAATAAAAAACTAAAAAATATTATAAAAATAAAAAACTAAAAAAATTAATTATTCATTCGCTTCTAATTTTTTAATAACTTTTGCAGGATTTCCAACAGCAATAGAATTATCTTCAATATCACTATTAACCACAGAACCTGCACCAATTATAACATTATTACCAATAGTAACACCTGGAAGAATCGCAACATTACCTCCAATCCAAACATCATCTCCAATAGTAATTGGTGTACCACTAACAAGACAATCTCTTCTTCCTTTAGCAGTCATTGGATGTGAAGCAGTATAGATACCAACATTAGGCCCAATCATACAATTATCACCTATACGGACTGGTGCACAATCAAGAATAGTTAAATTATAGTTGGACAATAAATTATCTCCAATGTAAATATTTTCACCAAAATCACAATTGAAATTAGATTTAATTGAAGGGTTTTCCCCGATTTCAGCAAATAATTCTTTCATAACTTCAAGTCTTGCATCAGGTTCACTTTGAGGTATTAAATTTAATTTATGACATAAATCATTTGCTCTAACATGAATTTCAAGAATATCTTCATCTAAATAACAATATTCTTCAAAATGTTTATATTTTTCAAAATCTGATTTTTCATCATTAGATTTCATAATTAACCTCGTTAAATAAATTATTAAAAATATAAAATAAGTTAAAAGTTAATAAAATAAAAATAGCTAAAATAAATAATAAAATAAAAAATAAGATAAAAAAGTTAAAAAAAGTTAAAAAAAGTTAAAAGATAACTTTTTTAAAATTACATTAATCTTCTGGTATCAGTGATTTCTACACTAGCTACTCCTTCGAGACCAGCACAGAATTCTTCAGTAGGTTCGGTTCCGCCTTCACCATCTTCAACGATGAAAACTACGATTAAAGCTACTAAACCAAAAGCAATAGGTTCTTCAGTAATTTCGTGTAATTCAGCAGGAATATCTGCTTCAATAGTTGCTTTTAAAGCTTCTCTATCTACATCTGGACTTTCCGGCATTACTTTTAAAGTTGCTACAACTTCTCCCATAATCATTCCTCCAATAAATAATAATTAGTTAATATTTTTAAATTTTACTTAAGGTCCTTCGAAACCACATTCACATTTGTAAGCGTGACCGAAAGTACGGCAGCTTTCACATCTAGCGATGAGTTTACCACATTCTGGACATTTAAATTGAACATAAGGTTCAATTAAAGGTATTTCTTGTTTACAAGATTGACATTCTACTTTTTCCATATATATCACCGAATATAATATAAATATTATTTTTTGTTTTATATAAATTTAATCATTAAAAAATAACCATTGATTATTCTTATGATTTACAAATGAATAAAAATTAGATTAATTATGTATAAATGTATAAGGGAAATCACATTCTTCCTCATTAATTATAGATAAAACTCTTTCAGGAATTTTACCATTTACAACATAACAATCAAATCCATACTCTTTAAGTAAAACAGGCAACATTAAGTCAATTGATGATTCGTCAAAAGATAGTAGTTTTTTAACACCAATATCATTAATAAATTTTGCATCTGCTTGAGATGGATCTTTATCATAAATACCATCAACATTTGTAGCAATTAAAAGTTTTGCACCTAATTCATTAGCTATAAAAGCAGCAATAGAATCAGATGTAATCTCCCAAGAATGTTTAAGAGATTCTTCTTCAAGTATGAGTTTACTACAAAGCATAATTGGTATTTTACCAGAGTTAGCTATATTCTGAGCTCTCTCTAATGAACAACAAAGTTCACTAAATGCTAATTTATCATACATTAATTTAGCTAAAATATCCATAGAATTAATAGCTACTTCATGAGTTATATCATTAGAAAAACCAATCTCATCATCATATTTTCTAACAAGATTAGCAAATTCACCTCCACCCACAACTATTAAACAATTCTGACCTTCAAGAGATTTTGCAAGTTCAATAGCATCTTTAGGAAATAAACTTCCACCAATCTTAATAACCCAATCAATAATAGTATCACCAGGATATTAACTAATTTTAACATTATAAATATGATTTTAAAATTTAAAATCTAAACACTATTAAGATAGCATTAATAATATATTTATTTTTAACATTTATATAATTTATTATAAAAATAGTGAAAATAAAGAAATAAAATAAAAAATAATCCAATGAAAACTATTCATAAATAAATAAATTAATCATAATATATTAATTAAACATTATTATTTATCAAATAAAATAATAAAAAATAAAATAAAATAAAATAAAAAAATAAAATAAACTAATTAAAAATAAAACAAAGAATAGTTAAAGTAACTTCAAATCACCAGTTAATTTATCTAAAATTTCATCTTCATCAGGACCTAATCCTAAAACGGTGACAGAAGATGCAGGAATTTGTGTGCGACCAGCATCTGTAACTAAATAATTAGCTATATTATTTGCAATAGCTGCTTGTTTAAGTTCAAATAACTTTTCAACACATGGAACTTTTAAAACTACTTTTGCATAAGCTTCATTTTCCCATTTCTTAATCTTTTCTTTATCACAATTTTTATAAGATCCAAGAGAAGCATGACAACATTGTGCAGCTATTTTTCCTTTTCCCATCTTTAAATCAGTTCTTACGACCATTACTTGCTTCATAGTACCATACCAATAATAGAAATAATAAATATAATTATCAAAATAATAAGATAAAAATAATTAATAAAATAATTAAATGAGTTTATATTTAATATTTTATTTAAATTTA
>JAKSUE010000139.1 GCA_024409165.1 archaeon | reverse complement strand
AATAGTAATTATAAAAATCAAAGAATTCATGAATGAATAAAAAATAAAAAGTGATAAAATGAGTAAATTAAATGTAGATTTATTTGAAAAATCAATTAATGGATTAAATAAAAATTTATCTGTTGCAGGTGGAATATTCCAAGCAAATATCCGTATTTTAGGAACAGAAGCAACCCAAGAAACTAAAGAAAATGCAGTTAATAAAATAGCTGAAAACATTGAAAAATTATTTGATGGATTCAGAGAAAACTACCAAGATTATAATCAATTCTATGAAGAATTAAAAGAAAATGTAAAAAACAACACAATGGATGATGAAATTGATTATAAAGTATTCTTAGAACATGCAAATGAAGTATTCCCTAAATATATTGATGAATTAGGTCAAAGTATTGACAGCATGACTAATATCCCTGTAAGAACTGAAAAATTCGATAAAACCATGAGAGAATTCGGTTCTATCATTGAAAACATCCGTTTTGACTTTAAAAGAACATTATCTGTTGTAGATTATTATAATATACAAAAAGAAATGGAAAATCAAAACAAAGAATAAAATCAAAACAGATTATTATATTAAAAAATAAAAAATAAATTGATTATTATAGTGAGAAATAAAAATGTTATTTAAAATTCCAATAAAAATTGATGACCCTGAAGAAATAGACTGGGCTTACTTCTGGGAGAAAAAAATAGAATCCAAAGAAAACATAGAAAAAGATTGGAATGAAGTAGCTCCTAAATTTGGAACCTATGCTGTTTGTGGAGGATATCATGAAGAATTCATTTCCAAATTAATCCTTGATAAAGAGGATACTGTACTTGATTTAGGTTGTGGAAATGGAATAATAACAATACCAATTGCAAAAAAGACAAAATCTGTAACTGCTGTTGATTTATCTGATAAAATGCTTGAAATATTAGATAAAAAAGCCAAAGAAGAAAATGTAAACAATATAAAAACAGTAAAAGCAGATTTAAGTAAAATCAGAACTAAAGATGTAGGAACTCATGATGTAGTTATTGCATCAAGATCAATCACAAGAGTAAAAAATATCCAAGAATTAGTAGCTAATATTAATGAAATAGCTAATAAATATGTTTTCATATCAATTTATGGAATAAATAACTGGAAAATAGAAAAAGAATTCTATGAATCAATTGATAAAGATTATCAAGAATTCCCAACACACAGATACCTATTTAATGTACTCTTAGATATGGGAATTTCACCAAATGTTGAAAATCTCACCATGAACCATCACAGAGAATATGAAAACCTTGACGACTTCTTTAAAAGAAGAAACTGGAATTTAGATGAATTAACAGAAGATGAAATTGAAGAAGCAAAAGATTATCTTAATAGCATACTAAAAGTAAATCCTGAAAATGGAAATCTTTACAATGAAAAAGACATTATGGATTGGGTTTTAGTTTGGTGGAAAGTTGACTAATATTAATAACCTTTATATACTAAACTTATTAAAAAAATAATAAACCATTTCAATAAATGAATAGTAAATAATTAGCTAAATAATTAATTAAATAATTAGCTAAATAATTAATTAAATAAAATAATAAAATAATAAAAAAATATTTTGGAGATAATAAAATGAGCGAATATACAATAGAAGTTTGTCCATATTGTGGAAGTGCAGATTATATCGGAACAAGTGATTTCAAATGGAAATGTAGTGCTTGTGGAAAAATCTTTGAAGATTTTGATTTATTATTCATCGATGACGACAATGAAAATGAAGATGATGATTTTAACCAAGACATTGATGACAACGACGATGAAGATGATGATGACAAAGATGGTCTTGATCCAAGATATTATGATGATTATGAAGAAGAAGAAGAATTAGAAGACTTTGAATCTAATGAAGGTATGTTAGATAACCTTGATGATGAACAAAACCTCTTTAATGAATTCGCATATGACCGTGAATGGGATGAAGACCCTGATGATGACTTCCATGATAACGATTATGATCCTGGATTCAATGATGATTTTGACGAAGATTACTATGATAGTGACTACGACCAAGAATTCAACGATGACTTTGATGACGGAGGATTCGATGATGGGGGATTTGATGGGGACTGTGGTGACTATTAAATAAACAAATCTAATAAAAAAATATTAAAAATAGTAAAAAAATTATAAAATATAATAAAATTATAAAATTAAATTAAAATAAAAAATAAGGGAATTAATGAAAATTAATTCCTTTTAAAAAATTCAGCTACTTTTTCAAGTTCTGCTCCGATATCAATACCTTGAGGGCATCTAATATCACATTCACCACAAAAACTACAATTATCTGCTCTCTCATCTTCTCCAGCTAACCAGAAATAAGGAGCAGCAGTTTTATCTACATAATCTAAACTTTTACAAATATTATACTGTTTAAAACAATGCGGAATGTTTACATTATTGTGACAAGGCATACAATATCTACAACCAGTACATGGAATCTCTTCACGAGATTTATAAACATTACAAACATCTTTAAGAATCTGTTTATCATGTTCTGATATTGAATTAACTTCTGTCGCAGATGCAATAGCTACATTTTCTTTAACTTGTTCTAAATTACTCATACCACTTAAAACAGAGTTTACAAAAGGTTTATCCCATAAATATTCTAAAGCCCAAGCAACAGGACTTCTTTTTTTATCAGCAGCATTAAAAAGTGCTGTAACTTCATCAGGAATATTATTTACTAAACTTCCACCTCTAAGTGGTTCCATAATAACATTTCCAAGACCTTCACTAGCAATAAATTCTACACCTGGAAGACCTGTTTTATAATCTTCATCAAGATAATTCATCTGAGTTAAAATAACATCCCACTTATCATAAGCACCCATAATAGAGAAAAATACTTCTAAATCATCATGAATTGAAAATCCAACATATTTAGCTCTCCCATCTTCTAAAATAGAATCTAAAAAATCAAGCACATCATGATCCATCAAATTATACCAAAAGTCAACTTTAAGAGAATGAAGCATATAAACATCAACATAATCAGTTTCAAGTCTTTTTAATTGTTCATCTAAAAGTACATCCATTGATTCACGACTATCAACTAACCAACTTGGAAGTTTGGTTTGAATAATCACATCATCACGATTTCCTCTCTCTTTAAGATAATTCCCAAGGAAAGGTTCAGCATTTCCTCCTTTTTTCATACTTTCAGTATGGTAAGAATAAGCAGTATCAAAATAATTTACACCATTATCAATAGCATAATCAAACATTTTAGTAGCTTCTACCTCATCAATCTCATGAAACTTGTCTTTATGAGGTAAACGCATACATCCAAAACCTAAATTAGAAACTTCTAAATCAGTTTTTCCTAATTTTCTATATAACATTATAGCACCTAATTAAATAATTAACTAATAATATGTTCGTTATTATATAAATAATATAATAAATTATCTAAAAATAATAAAATGAAAAAATAATGAAAAAATTAAAAAAAGAAAATAGAAAAAAATGAAATAAAAATTTATTAAAAAAATTAAAAAAAAGAAAATAGAAAAAATAATCAAAATTATGATTTTCTATCAAGTACGAAATCAGCTAATTCAATAAGTAATTGTTTACTTTCAGAATCGTCTAATATTTCGAGTACTTCTTTAGCTTTAGCAACATTTTCTAATGCGAGATTGTGAGCATATTCAATGGAACCATATTTATTGAATAAATCGATTGCTTCATCTACCTCATCTTGTGAAGAATTATCATTTGATAAGATTTCAATGAGTCTTGCTTTGTCTTCATCATTTGCTTCAGCTAAAGCTTTAACTACCATAAGTGTCATTTTACCTTCAGCAATGTCACTACCAACAGGTTTACCTAAATCTGCTTCATCACTGACAATATCTAAATAATCATCTTGGATTTGGAAAGCTTGACCTATATAACGACCATAATCATACATTGCATCAACAACTTCTGGGCTTGCACGACCCATGATTGCTCCTGCTTTGGTAGCACCTGCAATTAAAGCACCTGTTTTTTTGAAAATCATTTCTGAGTATTCATCTTCTTTTACATCAAAGTTTCCTTCAAAACCCATATCAGAAGCTTGACCTTCACAAATTTTAACACATGCATCAGCAACAGCAGCTAATGCATCAGCAACAGCTGCAGGATGTGCATTTTCTTCTTTAGATGCTATAACCATTTCAAATGCTTTTGAGAATAAAGTATCTCCTGCTAATATAGCAGTAGGTTCACCCCATACTTTATGAACAGCAGGTTTTCCTCTTCTCATATCATCGTCATCCATAATATCATCATGAATAAGTGAGAAAGTATGAATAAGTTCAATAGCTGCTGCTGTTTTAACTGCATCTTCTTTATTTCCACCAACAGCATCTGCAACAATTAAAGTAAGAGCAGGTC
>JAKSUE010000138.1 GCA_024409165.1 archaeon | reverse complement strand
CTGTTTTAGTAGTTTTACTCATATTTGGAAGAGGTCAAATTAAAGATAAGAAAATTAACTCTGATGAAGGAGAGGATGAATAATGGTTGAAGATAAAAATAAATTACAATCTCAACTTGAATCTAATTTAGAGTCTAAAGCAAATTGGAATCCTAAAGGTTCTTCACCTATTTTAAAAATCATGGCTTATCCAATAGCTATTATAATGTTTGCTATGGGAATAATGACTATTTTAGGAGGACATATTACTCCTGGTGGAGGTTTCCAAGGTGGAGCTATGATTGCTGGAGGTATTATCTTTGGTGTTTTAGTATATACTCTTGATAAAACTCCTATTAAAATATCTCATGATTTTATTGCTACTTTAGAATCCTTTGGTGCTTTTGTTTATGTTATTTTAGGTTTAATTGGTTTAATCTTAACTGGTTCTTTCCTTTATAATATTGGTGCTGACATGTACAGTTTAATACCTGCATCTATTCAAATGATTTTCCACTATCCAGATGTTACTAATGCTGGAATTGTTCCTTATTTGAATATTGCAGTGGGATTAAAAGTTCTTGTTGGATTAAGTGCTGTAGTAATTGCATTTTCTCAATTTAAAAAATTAGGAGATGAATAAAATGTTCCCTGTTGTTATTGGTCCTATATTATTTGGATTTTTATTCGGATTAGTTATTGGAACAAGAATCCGTAAAATTGAAGAGAATAGTTTTAAACTCACAACCGGTGCAATTATTGCTCTTTTAATTGGTGTTCTTATTATGGCATTTGATTTAGGTCAGTTCCCATTCTATGCTGATATGCCTATAGCTTCAGCATTTGTCTCAGCTATTATTGGTATATTAATTGGTTGTTTAGCATTTGGAAACTCTGCTAAAGGTGATAGTTAACCTACTTATTTATGAATATTTAAAAGGCGATGATTATGTTTTTATCAGTTAAAGATTGTGGAGGAAAAGGTATATGTATTAAAAACTGCCCTACTGAAGCTATTCGTACTATTGGTGGAAAATCTTTTAGTTGTATCTGCTGTGGTGCTTGTGCTGAAGCTTGTCCTAACCATGCTATATTCAAAAATAAGTATGGAGGATATGTTGTAGATAAAGCAAGATGTAATGGCTGTGGGGTTTGTGAATTTACATGTCCTATTGAAAGTATCCATATAGAAGATGGAGTTGTAAAAGGTATCTGTTCAAGATGTGGAGTATGTGAAGAAGTTTGTCCGGATCATGCAAGAATGGATGCTTATGATTTAGTTCAAGATAAACAACAAAAATTACTTAATTCTCTTAAAGCAGTTATGCCTAAAGCAGGAAAAGCTAAACTTGAATCTATGAAAATCCCTGCAAAATCAGAAAAAGTTGCTAAGAGAATTTGTGTTAATACTAATTTAGATGATTGTGAACTTTGTGGTAGATGTAGTATTTATTGTCCTACTGGTGCTATTAAAGTTGATATAGAACAGGATAAGATTTGTACTAATTGTAGAGTTTGTGAAGATGTTTGTCCAAGTGGTGCAATTAAAGCAGGTGTTGTTAATACAGATAAATGTAGCTTGTGTTTAAGTTGTTATAATCACTGTCCAAATGATGCAATTGTATTAGATAACTTTTCTGTTGTTGTTAATAAATTAAATCAAAAAATGAATGGAACTATTATAAGTTGTTTAAATTGTGGTTTATGTAGTGAAACCCTTGATAATGGTTCTATTAAGAAAGTTAAATCAAGTTTACGTTATGATCCTTATTTAGATGAGGATAATTACGAAAATAAAGAAAAGAGACTTCTTGCAAGTGAAATTTGTCCTGTTGGTACATTAAAAGAGAATAATGAATCTAAACTTAGAGGATTATGTGTCTCTTGTGGTTTATGTATTAAAAAATGTGACCAAAAGAAAGCAAGAAGTATTGAAACTATTACTTGGAATGGAAAAGTCTCTGATGACTGTATTTCTTGTGGAATATGTGCAGAATTTTGTCCTGAAAACGCAATAACTATTAAAAGAGGAACTGTATCTGTAGACCTTGATAAATGTATAATGTGTGAAACTTGTGCTATCCATTGTCCTAAAGATGCAATACCTAAAACTACATTAGTTAAAAAAGAAATTGTTAGTGGATTTAATTATTTAGATGAGAATTTATGTATTAAATGTGGATTATGTGAAGGAATATGTCCTGAAAAAGCAATTAGTGCAGTACCAATTGATTCTAATATTAATTCAGCTAATGTTAAATATGTAGTTGATGATGAAAAATGTACTTATTGTGGTGCTTGTAGAAATATTTGTCCTTCAAAAGCATTTATTTTTGAAAGGAAATTTAAGGATGTTACAAAATAGTATTAGCTATTTAAATGATTAATAGGTGTTTTAAATGAAAAACTTATTAGAAATAATGCTAAAAGGAGCTTATGATAATTTTAAAAGAATATTTTTTGCTTCTGATAGAGTAACTGATATAGAAATGCGTAATGCTATTCTTAATGGTGAAGTTAAACCTGAAGAAAAAGTAAACGAGGAATCTTGTATTGGTTGTGGTGGTTGTGCAAATGTTTGTCCAACTGGAGCTATTACTATGAAACCTTTACAAGAACCTATAACTTTAGCTAATGGTTGGGTAAAAGATGAAATTCCTGAATTAGACCCTTTAAAATGTGTTGTTTGTTATTGGTGTCATGATTTCTGTCCAATTTATGCACTTTATGAAGAAACAGGTGCAATTCACCCAAATAATGTTGGAGATAGTGATGTAAATCCAAATGATTTAATAAACAAACCAATTAAAATATCTCAGGATAAAATGGCATTTATTGCTCAATATATCTCTGATAAATCAGTTCTATCAAGAAAAAATATTGTTGTTGAAGATAATAATGAGAAAAACAATGTGGAGGGATTAGATGAGTCTTAAAACACATTCAAGATCAAAAGCAATTCATGTTATGTTAGTTTATACTGGTGGATGTAATGGTTGCGATATTGAAATCGTAAATTGTATTTTATCTCCAAAATTTGATGCAGAACAATATAGTGTGTTTTTAACTTGGAATCCTCGTGAAGCAGATATTTTAGTTGTTACAGGTCCTGTTACTAAACAAAATAGAAAACCTTTAGAAGATATTTATAATGCAATTCCTAACCCTAAACTTGTTGTAGCTGCTGGTGCTTGTGCATGTATGGGTGGAGTTTATAAAAATATTCATGGAGATATTCCTTCTGAAGAGATTGATGGTCCTGTTGAAAATGTTATTCCTGTTGATGCAAAAGTTCCAGGTTGTGCTGTTAGACCTCAAGATGTCTTATCTGGTGTAGTTGCAGCATTACCACATTTATTAGGAGCTGATTAATTTTATTATGTGAGGATGGAATTATGGAAGAGAAAAAAGCTAAACCCCAAGAAGTTATAGAAACCGAAATTCAAATGGGTACAGTACATCCTGCTGCTCTTGAACCTTATAGAGTAAGATTTTTTGTTGAAGATGAAATTGTAAAAGATGCAGAAATTACTATTGGTGTAAATCACAGAGGAATTGAGCGTATTATGGAAGGACTTCCTGTAGAAAAAGCAAATATGCTTACTGAAAAAGTATGTGGTATTTGTTCTAATGCTCATGTTTGGAACTCTGTTAGAACTGCAGAATTAGGTTTAGGAGTAGAAATCCCTGAAAGAGCTCTTTATATTCGTGTTATTATGGGAGAGCTTGAAAGATTACACAGTCATTTCTTATACCTTGCACATGGATGTGAAGTTTTAGGTCATGAAACTTTCTCAATGAGAATTTTCTATATGAGAGAAACAATAATGGAACTTTTACATGCTATTGGAGGTAATCGTGTCCAATATGGTTGTTCTATTATTGGTGGTGTAAGACCAAGATGTGATTTAACTGAAGCTAAAATAGAGAAATTAAGTTCATCACTTGATACTGTTGAGAAAAATCTCACTGAATTTGCAGATAGATTCACTCGTGATACAATGGTTTTATCAAGAGTCACAGGTGTAGGTGTTATACCTCAAGAACAAGCTCTTAAATTAGCTGTTTCAGGTCCTACTTTACGTGCTACTGGTGTAAAAAGAGATTTAAGAACTGATATGTTTGAATATGATAACTTTGATTTTGATATCATAACACAACCAGATGGGGATGTAAAATCCAATCTTCTTATGAGAGTTCTTGAGTCCTTTGAATCTATTAAAATCCTTCGTCAAGCTATTAAAGATATTCCAGAAGGAAAAGTAGCAGATAGATCCTGGGAAATGGTTGATACTGATATTATTAAAAGTTATATTGAAGTTCCAAGAGGAACATTATATCACTCTTATGCAATTGAAGATGGAAGAGTTCGTGGTTCAATTATCAGAACTCCATCTATGGCAAATATTGGTGCAATGCAATATGCATCTATTGGAAGTCATATTAC
>JAKSUE010000137.1 GCA_024409165.1 archaeon | reverse complement strand
CATTATAATTGGATTTTCAAATATTAAATTTTATTTTAAGATAATATTTAATTTTTGAGTTCATTTAAAACTTTAGTAATGTTTTTTAAAACATTGTCTTTAAATTTTTATAATTCACCTGAGGTGTAAATTATGGTAGATTTTGAATATTTGTTTTTAGATATTTATGATGATCTTATTGATGAAATTAGATTTTTATGTAATTCTAAAGTTAGACTTAAAATATTAAACAGTTTGTATAATGAACCTAAAACAATGAGAGAACTTAATACTCTTGCACTTTTAAGTTATAGCTCCATTTCAAATAATTTAGGTAAACTTGAACGTGAGGGATTTTTAGTAAAAAAAGATCGTAAATATTATTTAACTAATATTGCTCTTTTAAATTTATTTAATTGTGCTGATTTTAATAATTCTATACATGTTGCTAATGCATTTTCTGATTTTTTGAGAACTCATGATATAAGTCCTTTTTGTAATGATAGTTTAAGGGATATCTCTGCTTTAGATGGATCTCGTTTAGTTGAATCTGTTTCTATAGATATTTGTAAACCACATAATGAGTTTAAAGCCCATGTTGAATCTGCAAATACTTTAAAAATTATATTCTCATATTTACATCCAGATTATCCTAAAATGATTAAAAAATTATTATACAAAGGTGTTAATATTGAAATATTAGTTAATAAAGATATTTTGGATGTTTTTATTGGTCAGTTAGGTGTTAAATTTATAAAAGATGCAATTTCTAATGGAAAATTGTCTTTAAAATATCTAACTACTAATGTTAAACTTTCTTTAGCTATAAGTGATACTTTTGTTTCTGTAGGTTTATTTAAAATTGATGGTAGTTTTGATGATAATCGTTTATTAATTTCAGAGGAAAACTCTGCAATTTCATGGGCTGAAGATTTATTTGAAAATCATAGTAAAAATGCATTATTTGTGAATATTAATTAATTATGTTTGTTTTTAATAGGTTTATTTTTAACATGTTTGTTTTTAATAGGTTTATTTTTAACTGATTATGCTGGAGGAAATTTTATGTATGTTGATGAAATAGATTTTGATGAATTAAGATCCATAATCATTTCTAATGTTAGTTCAAAAGTATTGATGTGTTTATTTTATCATGAAGATAATGTAGAAAATTTAACTTTAATTTTAGATAAACCTTCTTCAACAGTTTCACATACTTTACGTAGGTTATCTAGGTTAAATTTAGTTGTTAAAAGAGATAATTTGTTTTATTTGACTTCTAAAGGACATATTTTTGTTTTAGTTATGTATAAATTTCTCACTAATTTATATTTTATTAAACAAAATAAGAATTTTTTATCAAATCATTCTATAAAATCATGTCCTGATTTTATTTTAAATGATATATATTTACTTATTAATGGTCATTTTATTGAATCTGATGAGTTTGATTTATCAAAACCATTAAATGCTTATTTAAAATATATTAAATTTTCTAATGAGTTGAATATTATCTTACCTGTATTCTCAAGAATTCATCTTGATGCTATTTTAAGACTTATTTCAAAAGGTAATTGTGATTATTTAACTATAATAACATCACCATCTATTTTAAAATCTCTTAAGAATACTGGTTATATTCGTAAATTTAAGAGATTTTCTAAGGATGTTGAATTTTCCTTATGGAAATATGATGAAGAATTAGATATATTTTTAACTTTTAGTAAAGAAGTTACAACAATGAATTTATTTTTTGTAGATGGTAAATTTGATAATTCTGTAATTTTTGTTGATGAATCAGAATCTGCTTTTAAATGGTCAAAAAATCTTTTTAATTATTATCTTGAAAATTCAACTAAGATATTATAATTGTAGTGTTTTAATAGTGATGGTTAAAAAATAAAAGAGTAGTAATGTAAATAGTAAAAATGTATTAAAAAGGTAAAAAATAAAAAAAGTAAAAATGTATTGGAGTTAATGTTTAACTCTAAACTAAATTAATTTAGAGTTTTGCTCCAATAATTTCTTTTAAATCGTTAATATTTACTCTTTCTTGTTCTTCGGTATCTCTATCTCTGATAGTTACTGTATTATCTTCTTTTGTATCAAAGTCTACAGTAATAGCTATTGGGACACCTACTTCATCAGCACGAGCATATCTTTTTCCAATGGTTCCTGAAGTATCAAAGTCTACTGTGAATCCATTAGCACGTAATTCTTTTGTGATGTCTTCTGCGATTTCTCCAAGTCCTTCTTTATTCATTAAAGGGAATACACTTACTTGGATTGGTGCAATTTCACTTTGGAATTTGAAGTAATCTTTACCATTTTCATCTTCACTTTCATGGAATGAGTGTAATAAAGTACAGTAAAGGATACGGTCTATACCAAAGGATGGTTCAATTACATGAGGGATGATACGTTCTCCTTTTACTTCTTCTTCAACTTCTTCAAAGATTAAGTGTTCTTTTAAGATTTCAAAGGTACCATCTAATTCTAAAATGAATTTACCTTCAGTTTCAATGGTTTCTTTAAGAGTAGCTACTTCATCTTCACTTAAGTTTTCAATATAAGTTTTGATTTTAGGAGAATCTCCTTTAAATACAGGTCCAAATAATTTTAAGTTAGGTTTAACAACAGTTTTTTGAACTAATTTTGGTTCATCAAACTCTTTGTAGATACTTAATTCATCATTACTGAATTCTGTATGTGCACTTAAGTCGTAGTTTCCTCTATCTGCAATTCCGATGATTTCTACCCAACCATATTGGTCTGTGAAACATTCAACATCCCAACAATCAAGTGCATAGTGAGCCATTTCTCCAGGTAAATGTTGTCTGAATCTTAATACTTCATCAGGAATTCCAAGTTCTTTTAAGAATTTTCTTGCAAGATATAATTGATAAATTAAAAATTCAGAAGATACAACACCAGTTTCAAGAGCTTCTTTTGCTGTAATTTCTAAAACTTCTTTATCATTCATTTGTACATCTTGAGAAGATAAGTATAATTTTTCATCTAAAATGTCTTTAAATCTTGGGTGAGTTTTATTTTCAGGGTCTAAGAAAATTTCAGCTTCTGCTTGTGTAAATTCTCTAAGACGAATTACTCCTTGTCTTGGAGAGATTTCGTTTCTGTAAGCTTTACCAAGTTGTACTGCTCCAAATGGAAGTTTATTTTTAAAGAATCTTGATAAACGTTTGAATAAAATAAATATTCCTTGTGCAGTTTCAGGTCTCATATAACCTACTTTATCACCTTTAGCTCCGATTTGGGTTTTAAACATTAAATTATAATTCCAAATATTAGCTAAATCTCCACCACATTCTGGACATTTAATATTATTGTCTAATACAATTTTATCCATTTCTTCATTTGGTAAACTTTCAACATCAATACCAATTGCATCTTCAATAATATGATCTGCTCTAAATACTTCACCACAAGCATTACATTTAGTCATTGGGTCTGTAAAGTTATCTACGTGTCCTGAAGCTTTTAAAACTTCTTTAGGCATTACAGTAGGTCCTTCTATTTCATAGAAACCTTCACCTGCAATATATTGTTTTCTCCACTTTTGCATAATATTATTTTTTAAACTTGCACCAAGTGGTCCATAATCAGTAAATCCAGAAACTCCAGAATAAATTTCAAAAGATGGCCATAAGAACCCTCTTTTAGTAGCTATATTAGTCATTTTTTTATGATTCATACAAGTATCTCCATAATTATGATTATTTGATTAATTATTTTGTAAGTTAAATTATTAAATAGTCATTTAATAATAGCTATTTTTAATATTTTTAATATTAATTTCAGTCTTGTTTTTTATTTAATTATAAGTAATATTAATTTAATATTTTTTATAATCTATGATTATTTTTTTAATTCGTAGTCTAATTTAATTCTACTACTTTCAGGACTTTTTTGGCCCATATATTTACTATTTCTATCTGGATGGCCGTAAGGTCTTTCAGCAGGAGTAGTCATAGTTTCAAATACAAGTTGGCATACTCTTTGTCCAGGATATAATGCTACAGGCATTGCACCAATATTTGAAATTTCAAGTGTGATTCTACCTTCAAAACCAGGGTCAATATAACCTGCAGTTACATGCATAGTTACACCAAGTCTTCCCATAGAAGATCTACCTTCAACTCTTGCAACCAAATCATCAGGTACTTTAACATATTCATGAGTAGTAGCTAATGCAAATTCATTTGGGTGAATAATAAATGCTTCACCTTCAGGAACAATAGTAGATTCCATATAAGATTCAAGGTCTTCATGGTCTTTAGGGTCAATATAAGGTTTTCTAATAACTTTAAAAACTTTAAATTCATCACCTAATCTCATATCAATAGAAGATGGTTGTATTTGTTCTTCATCTTCTAAAGGGTCAATTACAATCCTTTTATCATCAATATATTTCTTTAAATCAATATCACTTAAAATAGCCATTTTAAATCAGCTCATTAATAATTTTGTAAAATTTATAATTTATTAATTGATTCTATATAAT
>JAKSUE010000136.1 GCA_024409165.1 archaeon | reverse complement strand
TTATAATAATATATGTTTTTTATACTCTTTTTTAACATCTAAATTAATTTTTTATTAGAAAAACTTTTTAATTTTAAAGTTCAATTTTAAATTATATTACTATTTAAATTATTTTAGTATTATTTAGTTTATAGATTATTTTCATTGGATGATTTTATGTATATTGTTTTAGAGGGAATTGATGGTGCTGGTAAATCTACTCAAATTGAGCTTTTAAAAGAGTGGTTAATTGCTAATGGTTTAGATGTTGAAACTGTTGTTGAACCTACAGATGGTGATGTTGGAAAGTTAATTCGTAAAATATTGACTTATCCTAATGCTACCGATGATAATATTCAAAAGACTCTTGGGCTTTTATTTGCAGCAGATAGACTTGTTTTAATGGATAAATTAGAAAAATTAGAGTCTGAGAATAAAGTAATTATTAGTGATAGATCTTTTTATTCTAGTTTAGTTTATCAGAAACCTCAAGAATGGATTTATGAGATAAATAAATATGCTAAAATTCCAGATTTAGTTTTACTTATGGATTTAGATGTAGCTACTTCTGTTTCACGTTGTGGTAAGGAAGATACTTTTGAAAATGAGGAGTTTTTAACAGTTGTGAAAGATGCTTATCAAGAATTAGCTGAATCTAATGATAATTTTAAGGTAATTAATGCAAATAATGGTGTTAATAAAGTAAGTTCAGATATTAAAAAAGCAGTTGCACCATTGTTTGATATTTGTGCTGATTGTATTCAATAATTTGTAATATAAAACAATATACAATATAAAAATAAGTAAAAATAGTAATTTAAATAATAATATAATAATTAAATAATTAAATAATTAAAAAAAATAAAATTAAAAGAATAATTATTCACTTAATTAATAAGTGTCTAATTCTTCTAATCTTTTTTTCATGGTGTTTACGAGAAAGTCTTGTGCTTTTGTTAATTCTTCTTGTGTTCCTAAGAGTTTAGGACCGTATTCGGTTTGTTTTAATTCTACATTGAATTGTTCGTAAACATGAGCAAGCATTTGTTCTCCAACACCATTTGGGAGTTTCATTTCATAGAGTTTTTCTTTTGCCATATAGTTTTCTCCTTATCCTTAGTTTTCTTCCATGAATTCACGGACTGGTCTTAAGAATTCAATCATGAATGTTGTGATTGCATTTTTTAAGTCCATTGGGTGTAAGTTTCCTTCACCGTACATTGTGTATAATTCATCTTGGGTTAATTCTAAGTTACCTCCGAATTTTTCAGGTCTTTCAATGAGTAATGTGTCTTGGTTAGGGTAGACGAAGTATTTTGCAATTTCTAAGATTGGGTTTCCTTCGATTTCTCCTTGAGGACAGTAGCTTTTTTTGATTTTTTTCTTAATGTCTGCTTCACTGTCATCTACAGCAATGAAGTTACCTTTACTTGAGGACATTTTAGCGTCACCATCAAGACCGTGTAATAATGGAGTGTGTATACAAACAGGAGCTTCTCTACCTATTTTTGGTAAGTTTTCTCTTGCTAACATTTGGATTTTTCTTTGTTCCATTCCTCCAAGTGCAATATCTACATTTAATGCAGACATATCAGCAGTTTGCATGAGTGGGTAAACTACACTAGCTACTTTAGGGTTATCATCATGTCTACTTACTTGATCCATACTTCTTTTTGCTCTTTTTAAAGTAGTTAAAGTAGCTAATTTGTAAACATCTTCTGTGTATTCATCACCAGTTTCAAAACTAGAACCTAAGATGTATTCGGTATCATCTGCAAGTCCTAATCCTTGGAAACATTTTTTATTGTATTCTGCAGTTACAGCAATTTCTTCAAGAGTTCCTTTACCATTTAAGTAAGCATGGAAATCTGCAAGAAGGATTTTAATTTTAACACCCATAGATTGTAACTGTTTAAGTTTCATTATGGTAATAGCATGACCTAAATGAATTTTTCCAGAAGGTTCATAACCAGTATATGCAATAGGGTTTTCTTTTTCAAGTTTTTCCTTTAATTCGTCAATCTCAATAATTTCGAGAGTTCCTTCTTTAATTATTTCAATTTTTTCATCTATATTCATTTTATCACACTTTTGTGGTTTATAAGATTATAAGTATTAATTTTTATTTTTAATTTAATTTTAGTTTTTTATTTAATCATAATTTTAAATTAAAAATAAATTATTTTCAAGTTTTATACAATTGATTTCTTCACCAATATTATATTTTTCAAATGATTCTCTCATTTCTAAGTCAATTGGACTATAATCTTCAGGGTCTAAAACTTGTATTGTATTTGGAGATTTTGCAGTAATAATAGCTTTTTTAATGTCTTTTTTAGTAGCTATTTTTTCTATATTGTCATATTCTCTCCATTTTATTACTATGTTTTCATAGTTTTCTAAATTTTTAATTTGTATTCTGTTTCCATCAATAGCTATTACTTCGGCTAAAACTTTATTATATTTTACAAAATCATTTATTTCAAATTTTGGAAGTCTTACTGAAATCCAAATTCTGTATAAACCTTTTCCTGTAGATTTATCTTCACTTATTAATCTTGGTGATTCTTTAATTGTTCCTCCAAGTTCTTCTTTTAAGTGTTCTGCAACTTTTTTAGCAGATTTTAAAGAACCTACATAGTAGTCTCTACCTTCTTTAGGTTTAGCTATTTGTGGAATATATGCTAATTTGTCTTTTTTAGCTTGCTTTTCAATTGTTCGTGAGATTATTTCTTCTGCATTAGCTATTTCTTCTTTAGTTAATTCTCTTGAATCTGCACGTAATTGAATAACTGCTTCATAATATCCAGCAGATCTTTTACTACAATCTGGACAAACTGACTTATTTATTTTAACATTAGGTGTGTGAGTTTCAACAATTTCTTCACCTAAAACAGTAGCTACTGCTTCAACATAACATTCTGCAATAGTACCTCTCATTTGGTCAATTTCAAGTTCAATTTCTTCATTTTCTGCTAATTCATCAATAGTTATGTTTTTTTCTAATGCTCTATAGATAATTTCTTCATTAGGAATATAGGAATCTTTCCATTTTCCTTCTTCTAATTTAGCATTACAATGGCTACAAACAGTTACTGTAATAGTTTCTGGAATTTTAATTAATTGATAGTTTTTCAAAAAACAGTTTTTACAAACTCCATCAATCATTTCAACATCTGTTGCACCACATTCAGGACAAAACATAATAAAATCTCATTGATAAATTAATTAAAAAAAGATAAAATAAAGATAAGAAGAATATAAGATTATAATGGTTTTAATGGAGCTTTAGCACCACATGCAGCACATTTTAATATAAATATTCTGTCTTCTCTTATAATTGTAGTATCTGGTCTGTTACATTCATGACAAATAACATATTTTTCAATGTATTCATCAATTCTTTCATTGATTAAGAAATGGTTAAATTTACCTTGTAAAATTGCTCTCATTCCTTCTAAGTTTCCAGCAGTACCTAATTCTCTAAGTAAGTATTTTAAGATATGTTGAGGGTCTCTGTTTAAGGAGTCAGCTACATCTTTAAAATTTTGAATGAAAGTTCTATTACCTTGAATTACAGAGTATGCTTTTACAGGTTCAAACCTTTTGCTTTCAAATACTTCAGGAGGTAATTGATCAATAGCTCTATCTAATAAGTTTTCATAATCTTCCATCTTATCTCTCCATAAATTTAATAAAAGTAAATTAATTATAATTATACAAATTTCATATTTATGATATGGATTAGTATAATATGCTATAATAATATAATTTATATAATTTATTACATATTAATGTAATGTTTATTTATCCAATATTTTAAAAAAAAATAGAAAAAGAAAAGAATTAAAGTAAATTATTTAGATTATTAAATAAATTTAAATAATTAATTTAATTTAATAATTAATTTAATCTACTTTTTTATAGGAACCGGATGTTGGTTCGTAGATAATTCCTTTACTTTTAAGTTGTTTAAGTATTGAAGTTAGTTTTTCTTCACTTACTTCGTACTCTTCTTGCATGATTTCTTTAAGAGTACCAATTGGGGCTGCACCTTCGAGTTCTTCTAATTTTGAGATTTCTTCAACAACTTTGTTGAGTTTGTCTCTGTCTGATCTTGGTGTTCCACCTACAGCTCTGTCGATGTCGATTTTTCCTGTGTCTGGGTCGTAACCGACTTGTCTTAAACATTCTTGTTGTAATCTGATTGCTCTTAGTGCATCGTCAGCATCTACTTCATCTTTAAGTTGGAGTTTTGCACTAGCTTCTGCTAAACGGATAATTGCTTCTAATTGTCTTGCTGTAATAGGTACTGGTGCATCTTCATCAACACCTCCACCTCTTACTTCAACATAGAATTCTTCAAGAACTTTTGCAGCTGCTTCAGTTAATATTGGTTTACAATGGTTACGAGCATATCCAATATATTTTCTGAGTAATTCTGGTTCAATTTCATACTCAATAGTTCTATTTTTGTGAGTTTTGAGAATATGTTGAGCTAATTTTCTATCGTTTTCAAAGTTTGGTTTATCTTCAATAA
>JAKSUE010000135.1 GCA_024409165.1 archaeon | reverse complement strand
CTCAATTCGGTAAGTCTTTTAGAAAAAAATTCTTTATTCATACAAATAATTATATAACACTTTATATACTCTTATACAAATAATTGTATAACTATTTATATACTTTCATACAAATAATTGTATAAGTATTTAAAGAATGATAAAAATAAAAATAAAAATTCAAAAAGTGAGGTGAAAAAATGGATGGTAGAATAACAATGGAAAATTATATACAAAGACAAATTAATCAAAGCCCTAAAAAAATTGAAAGAATATTAGAAAGAACAAAAACAGAAAATAGACACAGATACATATTTAATGAAATAACTGAAATCATTGATAATTACATAAATGGAAACATATCACAACGTTTTTTAGTTTTACCTGGAATCAGAGGTACAGGAAAAACAACAATATTACACCAAACCTATGAATATTTAACAAAAACAAAAAATATAAATCCAAACAGAGTCTTTCTAATAAATACAGAATTATTAACCAGTTATGCAAATTTAAACCTAAACAGTATAATACACTTCTTCATAGAAGAATATCATGATGGCCATATTGTATTAGAAGAACCTGTCTTTATATTAGTTGATGAAACCCAATATGACAAAAACTGGGAAAAAACAGCTAAATTAATTTATAATGAAAATCCTGATGTATTTATGATATTTACTGGTTCATCAGCTCTTGAATTAGAAATCAGTGCAGATTCTGCAAGAAGAAGAGATAAAATACCAGTTAATCCTCTTAATTTTCAAGAATATCTCGAACTTAAATATGGTTTAAAAACACCACACAATATTCAAAAATCCCTAATAGAACTAATATTAAATGGTGATGAAGAATCAATTAAAAAAGCCCAACAACTTGAAAGTAAAATCTATGAAAAATTCCAAACATTAGAAAAATCAATAGATAAAGAATGGGAACATTACCTTAAATATGGTGGTTTACCTTATGAATTTGATTTAGAAGATTATTTTGCAGAAGCAAGAACAATAGAATTAATAACCAGAGTTATAAAAGCAGATATAGATCCAATACACTCAACACAATATAATTCTAAATTAATAGCACCACACTTACTTAGAATAATAGCAAGTCAAAGACCTGGTGAACTCTCACAAAACAAAATAAGAGAAACAATTAATCAATCCACACATACAAAATCAGGTACAGGAACAATAAGTCAAATATTAGAAACCTTTGAAAAAACCAGATTACTCTTCCACATTGAAGCATATGGTGGTGGAAGTAAATCAATTAGAAAACCATGGCAATATTATTTCATACAACCTTGTATAAAACATGCACTATGGTCAAGTGGTGGAATAGATATACATAATAAACAACAACTACTTGGAATCCTATCAGAAAACCTTGTAGCATCCCTATTATACAGATTAAATGATAGAAGAAAAAGATTTGAACTCTACTATCCACCAGGAAAAGGAGAAGCAGATTTCATATTAAACACCTACAATAAATTAATCCCTATAGAAGTAGGAATTGGTAAAAAACAACTAAAACAAGTTAAAAAAACAAACCAAAACTATAACTGTAAATATGGTATTTTAATCTCAAATAGAACAGAAAGAATCACAAAAGAAGAAGATGTAATTTGCATACCTCTTAAAACATTTTCATTTATCTAAATTCAATCAAAAATTATGTTTAAATAATAAATAACTATAAAATACATAAAATATGGATTAATTATATCTAAAATTAATATATATTATATAAAGTTTTATTAATAAGTAAAAATAAAACATTATATATTCTCAGGGCGGAGTGAAATTCTCCACCGGTGGTAATTCATAAAAAATCTATGATAAGTCCACGAGCAGAAATGTTGATTTGGTGAAAATCCAAAACCGACGGTGATAGTCCGGATGGAAGAGAATATGAAGTATTTAAGCATATATCGATGATTTAATGAAAACTTTATTAATTTTAAATAAATAATTTAATATGCTTGAAATAAATATCCTTTTTTGCCCTGATTCTAGTAAAGTAGAATTAGAATACTTAAAATAAACAGGAGACATTACTATGAATCATGAAGAAATGTTAAAAGGAAGTCCAGAAGAACGTGTAGAAATTGCTTTAGATGCAATAAAAGCAGGTAAAGGAATTATTATTACCGATGATGAAGATAGAGAAAATGAAGGAGATATGATTTTCTCTGCTGAATATTTAACAGAAGAACAAATGGCACTTCTTATTCGTGAAGGAAGTGGAATTGTTTGTTTATGTTTAACTGAGCAAATGGCTGATGATTTAGAACTTCCTTTAATGGTACAAAATAATACAAGTACTTATGGTACTGGATTTACCATTACAATTGAAGCTGCAGAAGGTGTAACTACTGGTGTATCTGCAGCAGACAGAGTAACTACTGTAAAAGCAGCTACTAAAGATGGTGCAAAACCAAGTGATTTAAACCATCCTGGCCATGTATTCCCACTCAGAGCAAAATCTGGAGGAGTACTTGAAAGAGACGGCCATACTGAAGCTACTGTAGATATTATGAGAATAGCTGGTCTTAAACCAACTGGTGTTTTATGTGAAATCACATTACCAAATGGTACAATGGCAAGAATGCCTGATGTAATTAAATTCTCAGCTGAACATGATATGCCTGTAGTTACAATTGAAGATATTATTAAATATCGTAAAGAAAACAATGTATAAATGCTAATTAATAAATTAGCTAATTTATACTTTTTTCACTTATTTTACTTTTTTATAACACATTAACTATTAATAAAATGTAAAATTATAGTTAAAAAATTATAATAGTTAATATAAAAATTATAGTTAAAAAATTAATTTTAATATTTAAATGAGGGAAACTATGGAAAGTAAGACTATTAGAACAGATGTATTAATTATAGGATCTGGAGGAGCTGGTTGTAGGGCAGCTATTGAAGTATCAAATCAAGGTAAAAATCCTTTAATAGTTTCAAAAGGTCTTTCATTTAGATCAGGTTGTACTGGAATGGCTGAAGGTGGTTATAATGCTGCTTTTGGTTTTGTAGACCCTGAAGATAGCTTTGAAGCTCATATTAAAGATACTTTAAAAGGTGGAAGTTACCTTAATGACCCTAAATTAGTTGATATTCTTGTTAATGAATCACCAGATAGATTAAGAGATTTAGAAGAATATGGTGCTCTTTTTGATAGAGGAGAATCTGGAGAACTTAATCAAAGACCATTTGGTGGTCAAACTTATAGAAGAACTTGCTTCCAAGGAGATAGAACTGGTCACGAAATTATTACTGCTTTAAAAGAAGAAATAATCAAACGTGAAATCCCTACAGTTGATGAAGTTATGATTACTTCCCTTATTTTAGATAATAGAGAATCTATGATGCCAAAAGTAATTGGTGCTATAGGTCTTGATTTAAAAGATTCATCAACAATATTCTTCCAAGCTAAAGCTATTATTTTAGCTACTGGTGGAGCAGGTCAATTATACCCTGTAAGTTCCAATACAGTCCAGAAAAACGGTGATGGATTTGCACTTGCATGGAATGTTGGAGCAGATTTAATTGATATGGAAGAAGTCCAATTCCACCCAACTGGAATGGTTTACCCAGATAGTAGAAAAGGAACCCTTGTTACAGAAGCTGTAAGAGCAGAAGGTGGAAAACTCTTCAATAGTGAAGGTGAAAGATTCATGTCTAAATATGATGATAGAATGGAACTTGCTACCCGTGATGTAGTTGCAAGATCAATCTATACAGAAATCATAGAAGGCCGTGGAAGCGAACATGGAGGAGTTTACCTCGATGTAAGTCACCTTGACCCTGATTATATTGATGAAAAATTAGAAACAATGGTCCTTCAATTTGAAGATGTAGGTGTAGATATCCACAAAGAAGCTATGGAAGTTGCACCAACAGCACATCACCACATGGGTGGTGTAAGAATTGATGAAGACGGCCGTTCAAGTGTTGAAAATCTCTTTGCTTGTGGAGAAGTCTGTGGAGGAGTCCACGGAGCAAACCGTCTCGGTGGAAACGCATTAGCAGACACCCAAGTATTCGGTAGAAGAGCAGGCCTTGCTGCTGCATTAAACTGTGAAATAGCAAACTTTGAATATAACCTAAAAGACATCGAAGCAGAAGAAAACAGAATTAAATCATTAATAAAAGAAGGTACAATAAAACCACAAGACATGAAAAAAGACATCCAAAAACTAATGTGGGAAAAAGTCTCAATTGTCAGAAACGAAACAAACCTAAAAGAAGCCCTCAAAACCCTTTTAGAAATGAAGAAAAACCTCAAAAACTTAGATGTCAAAGACACTAAACAATACAACTCTTCCCTTGTAACTGCACTTGAAGTCATAAACATGGTTGAAGTCTGTATCTTAATTGTAAAATCAGCAATATTAAGAAGAGAAAGCCGTGGAGCACACTTCAGAGAAGACTTCCCAGAAACAATAGACTCCTGGAAAAGAAGCATTGTCATGGGACCAAATAAAATCAAATACATGAAACGTTAATTAGCTATATAACCTTTAAATAACTAATTAACAATTTTCTACTCTTTTTAATAGTTTCCTTGGAAACTATTTTTTATTATCTTTTTTAATCAATAAATTATTTTTTAACTATTTTT
>JAKSUE010000134.1 GCA_024409165.1 archaeon | reverse complement strand
TAAATACTAATATATAATTCATATTATTATTTAGATTAATTTTTTATATGAAAATTCTTTAGGAATTATGGAAATTAGTTTGAATTTAAGTTATTACAATTTTGTTTCAATATTGAAGTTAAATTGGAATATTGTAATCATTTTCAAAACTTTAATTATCTTTGTAATTTTTAAGTTATTTTGGAATTTATAACTTAATTGTTCGTTAATTCTTATTTAATTCTTAAATTATTATTCGTTTACAAAATTGATGTTAATTAATAATTCTTATATTAATTAGACTGTTTATGGTCTGTTTTTACAAAAAATTAATAAGTAAGTTTATTTAAATTAATTATTGGAGTCAAATTATGAATTTAAAAGGTATAGGAATGAGGTATTTTGTTGCTGCTCCTGATCTAATTTCATTCTTGAATTTAGTATTTGGATTTTTAGCAATAATAATGGTTTTTGAACAAAATTTGTATTTAGCAGGATGTTGTGTTATCATCGCTGTTATTTTTGACTCTATAGATGGATGGGTTGCTAGAAAAACTGGTCGTGACGATGTATTTGGATTTGGTATGAATATCGACTCATTGTGTGATATTGTTTCATTCGGTGCAGCACCTGCAGCTATTTTATATGCTTCTATTGGGGCTACTGGTGGATTCAGATACTTTGTAATCTTTGTCTGTTTATTCATGTTATTCTGTGGATTACTTAGACTTGCACGTTATAATGTAATATGTAATAGAGTGGATTATAATGGTTTTGTAGGTTTTCCAATCCCTGGAATGGCTATGGTTTTAGTAACTTATGGCTTAAGTGGTTGCTTTAATAATGTTGTTGCATTAATTTTAATGTTATTTGCAGGTTACTTAATGATTAGTACTATTAGATATCCTAAACCTAAGGATATGTCTTTACTTGCAATAAGTGCAATTTTAATTCTTTTAATTATAATTCCTATTGATTTAGTTGTTTTCGGTATTAATATTCCTGCATTATTATTATTCATCTTAGTATTCCTTTATATGTTAGTACCATGTTTAGAATTCTTCTTTGAAATTGATGGATTACTTAATAAAGAAGTAGCATTAGAACAAGTCAGTAAAGCAAAACAAGTAACAGAAGTTAAATTTAGTAAATCTATAGATGCAGCAGGTTCTAAATTTAATAGTACTAAAGATAAATTAAATAATATGAAAAATACTGTTAATAAAAATTATGAAGATAATGATGAAAATTTAATTGAAGAACAAGACGAATGGTTATAATTTAACCATATTTCTATTCTTTTTAACATAATTTTTCTCATTATTTTTTCCAATTACTTATTTATTATATTATTAATTGTTGATGCTTTGTATCACTCTATTAAATTTCATTAAATACTATTAAATTATTTTAATTAGTATTTAATTAACAATCTGTTTTTATTAGTTTAATTTAAATTTAGTTTCCTATTAGATATTTTAACTTATTAATTTAGTCTAATTGTGTATTCTCAAGTATAATTACTGTTTTTTAACCATTTAGTTAATCCCTCTATTTATTCTCTCATTCTAAAGGTTTGATATTTATGAGTGGTTCTGGTGGTCGTTTAAATATTTTAAAGAACTTATCTTCTAAACTTGATAAATTATTTTTAGGAGATATGATTGAGTCAAATAATTCTAAATCAAAGTCTAATTTAAAGTCTAAATCAATATCTAATTCTAATCATAATTATGATTATAAATCACAATATGACTATGATTATTATGATTCTCCTGAAGATAAATACTCTAAATATATTTATCCAGAAGGTTATGATAATCAAATTATTCAGAATGATACTTTTATAAAAGATTCTGGATATGTTGATAAGGATTATGAGGATTATAATAATTATAATAATTATAGTAATTCTAATAATTCTAATAATCCTAATTATAATCCTAATTATAATCCTAATAACTCTAATTATAATTCTAATTATAATTCTAATACTTATGATTATGCTAATTATGATGGCTATGATTTGTATAATGAATATGATGAATATAATTCTAATCGTCGTAAAGATGAATCTAATGGGATTTCAGATTTATTTAATTTAAATAATTTGAAAAATAAACTTCTTAATTTTAAAGATCCATCAAAAAAGAATTTTGGGATTATTGCTTTTTGTTTAATATTTCTTATTTTAGGAGGTTCTCTATTTTATTTTGGATTTTACCAACCTTTTCAAAATGAGTTAAATACAGAAAAAACAGCTAAATTAAATGAATTAAATACATTGTATAAAGGTCCTTTGGCAATTAGTGAGCATGTTTTTTATTTTGAAAATATGATTGAAGATTCTAATGATATTGATGAAGTTAAATCGATAGATATTTTACGGACTGCTACTGATGATTGGAGAAAGTATCATGTTATTAAAATAAATGCATTTGAGGACCAATACGGTAGAATTATGATGTCTTTTGATAATGAAAGTAAAAAAGTTATAATGCCTGAGAATGATGCTAAATTATTTGTTAGAGAAAATGATGCTAAAATATTATCAAATATTGCATTTGAAAAGGTAGACACAGTTATAATTCCTGTTTCAATTACTCGTCTTCAAGCTACTGGTGGATTAATTTCTGTTGGAAGTATTGTAGATATATACACTTTAAATTTAGCTGTTAATTCTGCTTCAAGTGATGAGTCTAATCTAAATGAATCAGAATCTTCAGATAAGTCTATGGATGTTAATGAAGAACCAGATGTCAGTGGTGCAACAGTATTAGCTATTTTAAGATCTAAAGATAGTGGTGTTGTTGATAGTAGTATAAATCGTGCTACTAATCTAATTAAAGGTAATAAAACATATCCTACTGAAAATTCAAAATCTTTCTCTACAGATGTGGAAGAACTTTTAAAATCTTCTGTATTCAATGCATATGATAATAATGCATTAGATAGCTATTTAAATAGTTATGGTGTTAAATTATCCGATTACGAGCGTTTATCTAATATTGGAGAATTAGATACAGAATATTTAGTTCTTTTAGAAGTTCCAAGGTCTGATGTATCATTTGTTATAAATAATATGGAAAATTTAATTCTCACAATTCCTACAGAATATGCTCCAAATTGGGCAATTGATGAATTAAGTGAAACATATTATAAGGAATTAAATTTTGATGAAAATTATTTTTAATTAATTTCATTTAATTAATTTCATTTATTTAATTCCTATTATTTTTTAATTTTATTCATATTGTTCTTTTTTAAATAATATTGTAAACTTTTATATAATTTGTTTACTAATTATTAATTAAGTTAAAATCTATTGAGGTTAAAATGTGGATTTAAAAGGTTTTAGAATAAGTACTATAATTGTTGTAATTGCATTATTAGTGATTAGTTTATATGCTATAACTGAGGTTACTTACTTTTCAGCTAAAAATAATGCAGAACCTGATAATGTTACTGTTCCTATTGTTTCAGTTCCAGCTATTGGTGTTAATGAAAAGATTAATAATGTTTCTATTTCTCAAGGGGTTTATCATGATGAGGAATCCTATGCTCCTACAAAGGGAGATGTGGTGTTATTTGGACATAGGACACTTCAGGGTTCTCCATTTTTAAGATTAAATGAGTTGAAAAAAGGAGATATTGTTACTTTACAATGGCCAGGAATTGGTACTGTTAATTATACAATTAAATCTTCTGAGATTGTACCTGCAACATATCATTTACAATTAAATGAAAGTCATGTAAATGATGTTAATCATCAAGATGTTTATTTAATTACATGTCATCCTGTTGGTTCTTCTGCTGAAAGATTAATTTATATTGGTGAATTAAGTTCTATAAATCCTGAAGGTAGTGTTGAGACACCATCAACTTGGTATATGCCTTGGTTACTTACAGGTATATTCTTCTTATTTGGTTTAGCTATCACTTATCTATTTAGAGATAAAGGAGATACTAAAATCAATCAATGGATAATATTAGCTACTGTAATTATACTCACATTATTCATGGTATATCTTATATTATTCCCGGGATCTTCTCAATTTTGGGCGGATAATTTAGGATGGTTAAATAGTTTAATCGGTGCAAATTAATCATTAAAAATACAAATTAAGAATAATTGAGAATAATTAAGAATATATTTTAGAATTATCATTGATGATTTGGTGATATGATGGATGTTAATGAAAAATATTTTTCAAATATAACAAGTCGTGAAAGAGCTATTTTCGAAGGAGCTATTAGTATGGGGGCTTTATTTCATCAATTTGTTGGAACTCCGTTTAATAAGAAAACTGCTCCAGGTTTAGAAAAAGCTATTGAAGAATCTTTGTCTTTACAACCTGCTATTGAGAAAGTTGAAGTCAATATTGATTTAGATAGATTAGATAAAGCTATGACTGAATTTGAATATACTTCTCTTAATGGTGATATGTTAGATGTTAAGATTTATTCAAAAATTGATGATGTTTTAGCAGTTATTAGAATTGAATTTATTGAAGAACTTAATTATCCTTTAATGTATGTTGAAGAGATAATTGAGTAATTTTCAATTTAATTCATTTTATTACTTTTTTTACTTTTTTTATTAATTTATTTTTTTATATTTTTATTATTTTTATTTTATTTTCTATTTTTA
>JAKSUE010000133.1 GCA_024409165.1 archaeon | reverse complement strand
TTTAATTTATAATCTATTCACTTTTAATTTACTTTTTAAAATATTTTAAATCATATTTATATAATATTAAACACAAAAATTTATTTGATGACTAAATTAACTCGTGGATTATTAATAGGAAGAATGCAACCTGTTCACAATGGACATATTCAAATTATCAAAAAAACCCTTGAATCTGTTGATGAAATCATTATAGGTGTTGGAAGTGCACAACTCTCCCACACAACTAAAGATCCATTCACAGCAGGGGAACGTATTATGATGCTTAATCAGTCCTTAGTAGATGAAGGTATTGATAATGGTAAATTCTATATTATTCCTATGGAAGATATTAATATGAATGCTATATGGGTAGCTCATGTAAAATCCTTAACACCACCATTTACAAAAGTATACAGTGGAAACCCATTAGTTCAAAGATTATTCTATGAAGAAGGTTACGATGTTTACGCACCACCTTTATTCAGTAGAGAAGAATTATCTGGAACAGAAGTAAGAAACCGTATGATAAATGATGGTGACTGGAAATCCCTTGTCCCTAAAGCAACAGCTAAAATTATTGATGAAATAGATGGTATTGAAAGAATAAAACATCTTTCTATAAAAGAAATCAGTGAAATTTAAATAATAATTTTAATAAAATATAAACTTAAATTAATTGTGTGATAAAATGAGTTCTTTAACAGGGATTATTGGAATTATTATAGCTGCTTTAGGTGTATATATAGCATTTAAGAAGTTAAAATTAGTTATTACTATTTTAATTATTTTATTAATTTTCTATATGCTATATCATTTTATTATTCCAGGTCTTCAAACTGGAACCTTATTAAATCAGACAAGTTTATTATTTAATCCATCTAATTTTGCTCAATTCTGAGTTTATTTTATTATATTTACTTATTTCGATGTTATCTTATCTATTTTTTACTTATTTTTACTTATTTCTTATTTATTTTTCAGTAAACTTTATTTAATAGTTTTATTTAAAAATATTAATATAACAAAGTTATTATTTTAATTTTATAATATTATTATTTTAATTTTTAGCTATTGCATTATTGGGGAATTTTTATGGCAGAAGGAAAAAAGTTTATTCGTGATAGTATTCATGGTAATTTACCAATTTATGAATTTGAACTTGGTGTTTTAGATTATCCTCAAGTTCAACGTTTAAGACGTATTAAACAATTAGGTTTTATTTCACTTATCTATCCAGGAGCAAATCATTCTCGTTTTGAACATTGTATGGGAACTATGCATTTAGCTTCTAAATTAGCTGATAATCTTGAATTAGACCAATATGATAAAGATTTAGTTCGTATTGCAGGTTTATTACATGATATAGGTCATGCTCCTTTTTCACATGCTGCTGAAGCTGTTTTAGGTTTTCCTCATGAAGAATTAAGTGCATACGTTATAAAAGAAACCTCAATTAAAGATAAATTATCTGAAAAATTCAATGTTAATGATATTGTTGATATTATAAATGGTAAAGGCAGATTAGGTCCTATAATCTCTGGTGAGCTTGATATGGACCGTATGGATTATTTAGTAAGAGATTCTCATTATACAGGTGTAGCATATGGTGTAATTGATACAGAAAGACTTATTAATAATTTAAAACTTGAAAGAGAGCTTATTCTCGATATTAAAGGTGTACAAGCTGCTGAAGCAGCATTAGCTGCTCGTTATCAAATGTATCCAAGTGTATATCAACACCACACAACAAGAATCTTAAATGCAATGTTTAGAAGAGCATTAAAAGATCTTATGGACCAAGGTCTTATTGTAGCAAAAGACATGTATAAATATGATGATAGTGATGTTGTAAGTCTCTGTAGAGCAAGTACTGGTTTATCAAAAGATTTAATGGAAAGATTAGATAACCGTAGACTCCTCAAAGTAGCTAAATCAGAACCAGTTAATACATTTGAATATCCTGAAAGAATATTTAAAATACCTAAAGATAAAATAACTAAAGCTGAAGAAGAAATCAGTGAAGACTTTGGTATTGATAGAGATTATGTATTCTTAAATCTCCCAGATTACCCTCATTTTAATGAAATGAAAACATTAGTATCACTTGGAGATAAATTATACCACTTAAATGAAATCTCAAGTATTGTAGGAGCATTAAGCAGTGCAAGATTCAATTCCCCAGATATTTGTCTCTATTTACCAAAAGAAGAAAAAGACAAACTTAAAAAATTCAAATTCGAAAATTACTTAGATTTACCTGAAAAAGTCAACAGATTTGACACAATTCACACTGATCAGGTAAAATTATTCTAATTTATTATTTTATTATTATCAATTGAATTAGAATATTTTATTAAATATTATTAAATTTAAATTAAAATAAACTCATATTTAAATGTGATAAAATGATTATTATAGCTATTACAGGTGCAAGTGGAGTAACTTATGGAGTAAAATTACTCAAAGCACTTAAAGAATTAAAAATCGAAACTGGTCTTTTAATCAGTGATTCTGCTAAATTAGTTCTTAAATATGAATTAGGAATTGATACAGAAGATAAATTATCTGAAATTAAATCTCTTGCAGACCACTATTTTGAAGCAAATGAAATAGATTCATCTATTAATAGTGGTTCATGTAGATTTGATAGTGTAGTTATTGTACCATGTTCTATGAAAACATTATCTGCAATAGCTAATGGTTATGCTTCTAACTCAATTACAAGAGTTGCAGATGTTGCTTTAAAAGAAAGAAGAGATTTAATAATAGTTCCACGTGAAACTCCTCTTAGAACTGCTCATATTGAAAATATGCTTAAAATATCTAAAGAAGGAGGAGTTATATTACCTGCAATGCCTGCATTTTATCATAATCCAAATAATCTTGATGATATGACTAATTTTATTGTTGGTAAAATCTTAGATGTCTTAAAAATAGATAATAATTTATTTAATCGTTGGAATAAGTAGATAATAAATAGATAACAACTTATTTAACATTAAAATTAATCGATAATAATTTATTTAAACATTAAAATAAATAGATATTATTACCCCCTTACCCCCTTTACCTTAAAAGGTGATAATATGAATATTAGAAATAATTGGAAAATTAAATATGGAATAATATTCTTAATAGCTACCATAATCATCTATGGAGCATTTATTTTTACATATGGTGACTCCCATGAAGTAGTTCACTATATTTGGTTACATTTAGGATTCATTCCATTAGATTTACTTCTTTTATCATTAATTTTTGAAGAAGTACTCTCTAAAAAAGAAAAACAAACATTACATGAAAAATTAGACTTAATTGTAGGATCTTTCTTCTCTGAAATAGGTAATGAATTAATCTCACTCCTTTCAGATATAAATCAAAATGAAATCCCTTCCTTAAAACAAATTAAATATTGGGATTTAGAAGATTATGATAAATCTCTTAAAACATTAAAAGAAAATGATATTAAAATTAAAATCAACTTAAATGAAGAAGAAAAATTCATATTCTTAACTAATTTAAGAGAATTCCTAATAAATGAAAAAGATTTCTTAATCAGTTTAATAAATAATCCAAATATTTTAGAAAAAGAAGAATTCTCTGATTTAATCCTTGCTACATTCCACTTATGTGAAGAACTTGAATTCAGAGAAGATTTATCTCAAGTAAATAAACCAGACTTTATCCATCTTACAGAAGATATGAACAGAGTCTATAACTGTTTAATTTACGAATGGGTCAGATATTTAAAACATCTAAAGAAAAATCATCCTTATATGATTTCATTAGCTATCCGTACTAACCCATTTGATAAAGAATCAAGTATTTATGTCTCTGATGATTAAATAAAATATTTATTTCTAAGAGATTTGGTGATTATATAGATATTTAATTTTTAAATATATTTAAGTAAATATTATAGGTGATAAAATGAATGAAAATAGTAAAAAATCTTATTCTTGCATTGTCTTATCTGGAGGAGCAAGCAGAAGAATGGGTAAAGATAAAGGATCTATGATTATTCAAAATAAACCTATGATATTTCACATACTTAATAAGCTAAACTATAAAATAAATGATGCAGTAATTGTTTTAAATAATTCTGAAAGAGTAGCTATGTACGAGGACCTTCTTAATCAATATAGTAAAGATACAATTTATAATGAATTTGATTATGAAATATCCTTTGCTATTGATGAAATAGAAGATAAAGGTCCTTTATGTGGAATTATGACTGGTCTTAAACATATTAAAACAGACTATGCAATTGTCCTTCCATGTGATTCTCCATATATTGAAGAAACATACATAGAAAATATGTTCAATTTATTAGAAAATAACAATTTTCCTGATGCTATAATTCCATTCAATAGCTCCTTAAATCATGAAAAAGATATTTTAAATCAAAATCAAGAGAATAATATTGATATTATGACTGACACTAAGGCTGATATTAAGACTGATATTACCTGTGATGAAGTTAAAATCAAACAATCAGAGCCATTACACTCAATTTATTCTAAAAAATCATTATTATTAATTGAAGATCTTCTTAAAAACGATGATTTATTCGTTAAATCATTTATAAGAAAATTATCTGATGTTTATTTTGTTTTAATTGATGATGATTTGATAAAAGAGATTAATTTTAAAAATATTAATC
>JAKSUE010000132.1 GCA_024409165.1 archaeon | reverse complement strand
GTTTAAAATTAAAATTGTAAAATGAAAATTAAAATTGAATAAAAAATACAAAATTAAATATATATTAAAATAAAATTTATGAAGTGATTAATATGATGGGACCTTGGGTAGAGAAATATAGACCTCAAACTTTAGATGATGTTGTAGGACAAAGACATATTGTAGATAGATTAAAAAAGTATATTGATGCTGAAAGTATGCCTAATTTAATGTTTACAGGTCCTGCAGGTGTAGGAAAAACCACATCTGCTCTTGCTCTTGTTAAATCTGTTCTTGGAGAAAACTGGAGAGCTAATTTCTTAGAATTAAATGCTTCAGATGCAAGAGGTATTGAAACTGTAAGAACAAATATTAAGAATTTCTGCCGTTTAAAACCTGTTGGAGCTCCATTTAGAATTATTTTCTTAGATGAAGTAGATAACATGACTAAAGATGCACAACATGCTCTTAGACGTGAGATGGAAATGTATACTAAAACTGCATCATTTATTCTTTCATGTAATTACTCATCTAAAATCATTGATCCTATCCAATCTAGATGTGCTATTTTTAGATTTGCACCACTTAAAGGAGAAGAAATTGTAGAAAGATTAAAATTCATAGCTGAAAATGAAGGTTATGAATATGATGAAAAAGCTATAGAAACCATTGTTTACTTCTCAGAAGGAGATATGCGTAAATCTGTAAATATGCTTCAATCTGCAGCTTCCTCTGGTGAAAAAATCACTGAAAACTCTGTATATGCAGTTGTTTCTAAAGCAAAACCTCAAGAGATTAAAAATATGATTAATGATGCTTTAATGGGTGATTTTATCAAAGCAAGAAATGCTCTTAGAGATATTATGATTTTACAAGGTACTAGTGGAGAAGATATGGTTAATCAAATTTATCAAGAACTCTCTAAAAGAGTAATGGATGGTAAAATGGATGGCGATGTTTACATGGAACTTATCACAGCACTTGCTGAAACTGACTTTAGAATCCGTGAAGGAGCTAATCCAAGAATCCAATTAGAAGCATTACTCACTAAATTTTTATAGAATCTATCATTATATTTATTAGGTAAAAACAATGTTATGGGTAGATAAATACCGTCCAAAAACATTTGAAGATGTTATAGGTAATAATCAACAAAAGAAAGAAGTACAAGCATGGGTAGAAGCTTGGAAAGCTGGAAATCCTCAACCAGCTTTACTTTTAGTAGGACCTGCTGGAACAGGTAAAACTACTATGGCTCATATTGTAGCTAATGAATTCTCTGAGTTTATCGAACTTAATGCAAGTGATAAACGTTCAAAAGACATCATTATGAGTACTGTTGGTGAATCATCTTCCACAATGTCTTTGTTTGGTGAAAATAAAAAACTTATAATAATGGACGAAGTAGACGGTCTTCAAGGAAATCAAGACCGTGGAGGAGCTTCTGCATTAAATAAAATCATTAAAGACTCTAAACAACCTATTGTAATGATGGCTAATGATTTATATAGTAAACAAATAGCTACTATTAAAAATAATGCTCGTGTTATTAAAATGGGTAAAATCAGAACCCCATCAATCACAGCCCTTCTTAGAAAAATCCTAAGAGAAGAAGGAGTCGAAGTTGACCAGGAAATCCTTAAAAAGTTAGCTAAACGTTCTAATGGTGATTTACGTTCTGCACTTAATACATTACAAGTTATTGTTGAAAAAGGAGGGCAATTAGACGAAGAATCCCTTGAAATTACAGGTCAAAAAGACAACACATCAACTATCTTTGATGGTGTCACAAGAGTTCTTAAAAGCACAGATGTTGCTAAAGTTAAAAAATCCTTATTTGAACTAAAAGAAGAACCTACACTTGTAATGGAATACATAGCAGAAAACATTCCTCGTGAATATGAAGATAAAAAAGAAATCAAAAAAGCATATGAAAATATCTCTAAAGCAGACCTCTTCTTTGGCCGTACAAGACAAAGACAAGAATACGCTTATTGGAGATATGCCTCAGAATTCATGGGCCCAGGTGTAGCACTATCTAAAGCTCAAACTTATAAAAAATTCTCTAAAGTCCAATATCCAATGGCATTCGGCTTAATGTCAAGATCAAGAGGACAAAGAGCACTAAGAGACAGAATAGCTGAAAAAATGGAAGCAAAAATGCATGTCTCCCTTGCTGTAGCATACACAATGTTCCCCTATTTTGAAATAATGTTCCAAAATGACGAACTTGCATGGGAAATATCTGACTTCTTAGAACTTGAAGATGATGAAATTAAACGCTTCAGAAAGAAAAAAATCCCTAAAAAAGTAATCAAAGAAATGGAAGCTAAAAAAGCAGCTATGCTTGAAGAAGAAAAAGAACTTTGGAGAGAAAACATTAAAAAAGGTATCTTTGAAGAATTTAACTCACAAAACAGTGAAAATACAATAAATATTGATAATTCAACAGATGATATTATAAGTAATAATGATAATTTAACAGATGATACTATAACTAATAAGGATAATTCAAATGATATCGATGATTTAAACGATATAGATGACTTATTTAAAGAAATTAGTGAAGAATTTGATTTAAATACTTCAAATAAAAGAATATCTAATTCTAATGATGATATTAAATTAGATATTGAAGATAATAAATCTAACAATGAAGAAGATAAATCTAAAAAAGATAATAAAAGAGAAAATAAATCTAAAAGAGCTAAAAAAGAAAAACCTGCTGAAGAACCTCGTGAAAAAGGTCAAACTTCTTTATTTAACTTTTAATTTATGAATTATTATAAAATATAGAGAGTGTTACTTATGGTAAATTTTAAAGAAATTTTTATTAAAATATTACATATATTAATTTTAATAGAATGTGGATTACTACTTGTATGTTCAGTTTATATTTTACCAGTAACATATTTTAAAACATTAATTTTATTAGATTTATTTATTTCAGCACTTATCTTTTTAAGATTTGCATATGAATTATATAATTCTGAAGATAGAAAAAAATATTTCAAAAAACATTGGTGTGATATAATAGCATCAATTCCTTTAATATTCTATTACTTCCTATTTATTAAAGTATTTTATATATTACCTATCTTTAGATTAATGCATATATTTAAATTATTAATTATTTTAAGACATGAAATTAAAGGATTTTTTAGATTCCTAAAAGAATGTCATTTAGATAAAATATTACTTTTTGTTATCCTAATTATTTTATTCTCAGGATTCTTTATCAGTACATTAGAACCTCTTAATCTTAATTTAATAGATAGTTTTTGGTTTGTTATTACATCTATTACAACCGTAGGTTATGGAGATATTGTACCTGTTACTGTTGAAAGTAAAATTTTATCTATGATTCTCGTAATAATTGGTTTCTTAACAATAAGTATCCTAACAGGATCAATCTCAGCTGCTTATTCAAGTAAAGAAAATATTAAAGAATTCGCAGAAGAAAGAAAACTATTAAAAGAAGAGATTAAAGGACTTAATGATAAAATTGATAATTTAACTAAAATAATAGAAGAATTAAAAGATAATAAATAAATTGATAATTTAACTAAAATAATAGAAGAATTAAAAGATAATAAATAAATTATTATTCTAATGAAACGGTTAATCTTCTCTTAAAAAAAATAAAAAAATAAAACAAACTCATTTAATAATACAACAAAAAATATAGGAGTGAAAAATATGGCTGGAGTATGGAAACTTAAATTAAGGTCATGGCTTGTTACAGTATTGATGTTTGCAATTGTTTACTTTATTATTATGATTGCAGGTTCATTACTTGGATTTGGTGGATTTTATGGATTTTATTTCTTTTCTGGTATTTTTGTACTTATATTACAATATGTATTTGGTCCAAAAATCGTGGAAAGGTCAATGGGTGTAAGATATTTATCAGAAGAAGAAGCACCTCATATTCATAAAATGGTTGAAGAATTAGCTATTGCTGCAAATATCCCTAAACCAAAAGTAGGTATTTCTCCAACAATGGTCCCTAATGCATTTGCTTATGGAAGATCTAAACGTAGTGGCCATGTTTGTGTAACTCAAGGAATTTTAAATACTTTAAATAGAGATGAACTTAAAGCTGTTTTAGGACATGAAATCTCCCATATTAAACACAATGATATGGCTTTTACAACTATTGTAAGTGCAATCCCATTAGTTTGTTACTATATTGGTATGAGTATGATATTCTCAGGAGGAAGTAGAGATGACAATGGAGCAGGTGCTATAATAGGTATTATTGCTATGGTTGCTTACTTTGTAGGTCAATTACTTGTATTATTCCTCTCAAGAGTTCGTGAATATTATGCTGATGAAGGAAGTGTAAACTTAGGTTGTCGTCCTGAACACTTAGCTTCTGCACTCTATAAACTGGTCTACGGAGCAGCTGCAGCACCACAAGAAGAAATCAAAGACATAGAAGGTTCCAAAGCATTCTTTGTAACTAATGTCACAGATGCTCAAAAAGAATTAAAAAGTTTATATGAGTTAGATTTAAACCATGACGGTTCTATTGATTTTGAAGAACTTGAATTACTAAAAGAAGGTAAAGTCAATATAGATTCAAGATCTAAAATTATGGAACTTTTATCTACTCACCCAGATATGGTTAAAAGAATTAAAAAACTTTCAGAATTAATGTAAATTAATTCTTTTTTCTTTTTTTCTAT
>JAKSUE010000131.1 GCA_024409165.1 archaeon | reverse complement strand
ATCCTATAGAATCTGAAAACTTAATCACAATGGGTTTCCCATATTTTGAAGAAAACTCAAAAGAATATCAATATATGATGCCATCTTCTGATAAAACCCAAGTATTATTCATATCACAAGGAGTTATTGGAAAATATTTATCAAAATTCGCTTATGATCTTTCATTAAGTCTTTTAGATGAAAGTTTATTAATTGTTGATGAAGGTGAAAAAGGTAAAAATAATAAATCCAAAGGATATGAAATAATTTATAAACTCCACCCTGGAGAATATGAAACTTGGAGAGAAAATTATCCTCATTTATTAGAAACTAAAAATTTATGTGAAAATACAAATGTTTCATTTAAAATAATTGATGATAATATAACTCCATTATATGAATTATTTGCAAAAAGTGAATACCAAATAGGTGCTTTCTCAACAGCTATTTATGAAGGATTATCATTTGATTGTAAAACTTTTGTAATAAATGTTCCTGGAATTGAATATTTAGATGATTTAATTGATAAACAAATTGTTACAAAAGTAAATAATATAGAACCGGTATTAGAAGAATTAAAGTTAAATAAATCAAATAATAAAAATTCTAACATATTTAGAAAAATTGATAAAGATTACTTCTTTAAACCATATGATGAAAGTATTTTTTATAGAATCTTAAAATAATTAAATAGAACTATTAAACTAATAATTAATTTATAATTAAAAAGGTGAAAACTTGAGTGACTATGTAAAATTTATACAAAGAATAGGGCTTGTAGGTGTTACAAATATTTTGATTTCACTTAGTAGTCTTATTTTTATACCAATTATTACAAAGAATTTTGCAACTGCAGAATATGGTGTATGGGCTCAAGTTAATACCACAATTGCACTTGTTCCAAATATTGCAAATTTAGGATTGCCTTTTACAATGGTAAGGTTCTTATCTGCTGAAAAAGACAAAAATAAGATACGAGAATCATTTTATCCTATGATGTTAGTTACATTTACATCAACATTGATTATATGTGGAATATTTATATTATTTGGAGGTTCAATAGCTAATGCATTATTTGATGGAAGTATGCAAATTTTGTATATAACTACAATAATCTCATTCTTTGCATGTATGAATTTAATGTTAATTAGCTACTTTAGAACATTCCAACAAATGACTAGATACTCAATATATCAAGTTCTTCAAAGTTATATTGGAGTATTTGTAAGTATCTATCTCACTTATGCAGGTTATCCTATTGAAGTTGTTGTTCTTGGTCTTTTAACTGGATATGTAGCAGTGTTTATTCTTATGTGGATTCCAATTATAAGACATTTAGGATTTGGATCTATTACTTTTTCACATCTAAAAGAACAATTAGACTTTGCAATTCCAACAATTCCAAGTAATGTTTCATCATGGATTGTAGATTCAAGTGATAAATATGTAATTGGAATATTCTTAGGAGCTGTGGCTGTTGGGTGTTACTCACCAGGATATGCGCTTGGAAGTAGTCTTTTAATGTGTTGAACACCATTTGCAGTTCGGTTACCTGCAGTACTTCCAGAACATTATGAAAAAGGAGACCTAAAACAAGTAGATACTTATCTTAGTTATTCAATGAAATATTATTTACTTATAACAATCCCTGCAGCTGTAGGTATGAGTGTTCTATCAAAACCATTATTATTTGTAATCACAACACCTGAAATTGCACTTGGAGGTTATATGGTTACTCCTCTTGTTTGTTTAGGTGCTGTATTTATGGGAATGTATGGAATAACAAACAACATCCTAATTTTAGATAAAAATACAAAAATATTAGGAAAACTTTGGATTGTAGTAGCTATTTCAAATATCATATTAAATATCATCTTAGTTCCATATTGGGGAATTCTTGGAGCAGGATTTGCAACATTACTCTGTTATATCCTTGCATTTGCAGTAACTACAATAGCAAGTAAAAAAGTAATGAAATTACCATTCAATATTAAAGAAATGGTTAAAATAATCATAGCATCTTTAATAATGGGAGTAATAGTTTACATAACTAATCCAAATGGAATATTAGGTATTTTAATTTCAATAATAATTGGAGTAATTGTTTATTTCGTAGCAATATTCTTATTAAAAGGAATTACTAAAAAAGAAATACAATTCTTTAAAAGCTTAATCAAATAGAAAAATAAGATAAATAAATTAAATAAGTTAAAAATAAAAATAAAAACGTTATAAAAATAAAAAAAATAATTAATATAAATTTCATATTAATTTAATAAATTAATGAAATTTACCTTCTTTTTTTAATTTTTCATAGTGATCAATATCACGATATTTAAAGACTTTAGCAGGGTGCCCACCAGCTATTGCATATTTTGGAATATCTTTAACAACAACACTTCCTGCTTGGATAATCGCACCTTCACCAATTGTTACACCTGGAAGAACGATGACTCTATTACCTAACCAAACATTATCTTCTATGACAACTTCTTTAGAAATAACAGTTTCATCATAAGGAATAGCATTTCCTTCATAATTATGAGTATCTGTGATTATCATACATTGAATACCAGAATGAAAATTATCACCAATTGTTATAGATGCAGAACCTTGCATAGCCATTCCATTAAAATTAACATTATCTCCTAAAATAGTATTCTTAGTAACATAAGAATAACCATTAACAGATAAATCTTTACCATAGGATTTAGCTACTCTTGTAACTCTTGATTTAAATTTACGTCTTTTAATAGAAAGTAACATATTAATCACATATCATATCATCAAATAATCCGAGTTAATATTCTTTGGTACAGTTAATAGAATATCTGGATAATAATTTTACTATTTTTACTACTTCTAAATTATCCAATCTTCTTGGACCGTTAGTAATTTTATGTAATAACTCTTCAAGGAATAAATCTTCATTAGTTAAAACTACATTAATAATAGCAACATCCTCATTAACAAAACCAATAAGAGGTTCTATATAAACACCACTAAGACCATTTTCATCTAAGAAAATAGCTAAATCTTCATTTAAAGTTAAAGATTTATGTTTGATTTTATTATTATAATCAAATTGAATTTCTTCATTACCAAATTGGAATCTGGTTTGATTATCATCATAACCACCAGTAAGTTCTAATCTATTACGATTAGCCATATAATCTCCAATATCAGAAGATCCTCCAATTAAAGCACCAGTTTCCATATCTGATCTTTGTCTATCTTTATCTTGTTTAGATTCATATTTTTGAGTTAAAATAGTATATACACCAGTTGGACCAACAATTACATGATTTAAATGTCCATTAGCATGAGGTGGTCTTGTGTAATAGAAAAGATAAAAATCAGGTGGGAGTTCTTCTAATTTTTCACGAATTATTTTAGTTCTAACTTCATCTTTCTGATTATCAGAATAATTATAAAAACCATAACCAATTAAAATAATACCTAAAACTAAAAGAATAGCCATTGGAATCCATAATTTAATTAAAACATATAATATAATTCCACCAATAGCAATTAAAGCTCCAAATATTAAAAGTAACCATGCACCCATATTATCTGTTGGGTCTTTTCTTGAATCAACAAGATTTTGATAAGTCATCTGATTAATAGGCATTTGAGATTTATCCATATCCCAATCTTCAAGATTAAGAGGTTTATCTTCAGAATGTTTTTTATCAATATGTCTATTACCAATAGGTTTATTAGATCTTGAAGTAGACTCAACATTACCAATATAAAGTTCATTATCTAAATCACGTAAATACTCATTTTTAATATTGTTCTTTAAAGCATCATAAGTTCTTAAAAGAGCTAATTGATATCTTTCATATTCTTGAACATTATTAAATACTAAACCATTTTTAACAAATTGAGTATTCTGAACTTCTTCAACTTCTTGATGGGGCATCTCTTTAATATCATAACTTTCTTGAATAGAATCATCTGGAATAGACACAGAATTATCTTCATTATTAAAAAGTAACTCATTTTCAGATACTAAATCATTACTAAAATTATTAGAAACTGAAGTTTCTTGATAATTAAATTTATCAGAATCATCTACAACTTCTTGTGGGATTTGTTCATTTTGAACTAATAAGTCATTAGATTGATTTAAATCATTATTTAAATTAGTGTCTGTTTTTTCATCTTCAATTGTAGCAGTCTTTATTATAGAATTATTACGAGAGTCATGCTCAACAATAATCATTTCATTATTAGAATCTTGAGACTCATCAAAATCAAAGACAACATCATCCATAGTGTAATCCTCATCAATAATTTCGACTTCATGTTGAATATCATCAACAACTGCATTTGCAACATTAATTCCATAATATTTATTTAATTCATCATCAAGATATTTTAAAGGACCTTCACAACTACTACATTCAAAATAACGAATATCTTCATCTTTACCTAATTTAAATTTTAATCCGCAATTTTGACAACATGCAATTACAGAATATGGATCTTTATCAATTACTAATTCCCCAAACTCTTCTGAATCTTTATCAACATTAGGATTCAATTCTTTTAAATCGCCAGCACAAGCAGAGCATTCAAATGAACTTACATCATCATAATCCTCTAAATTATATTTTGCACCGCAATTTGTACATACAACAATTTTCATTTTAACCCCACAATAATTAAAATATTAAAAAATTATACGTTAATTTTCATCAATCACATTAA
>JAKSUE010000130.1 GCA_024409165.1 archaeon | reverse complement strand
TGTCTGTTGTATTGTTGAATTTACTTAATTCATGATTATTAATTTTATTAACCACCGTTATATTATCAGAAGTAATATTGACTTTTTTAACTATTGTTGTATTATTACCATAACTAATATTATTCAATCCTAATAACTTAAAACTCTTATTAAATTGATTATCAATTATATTATTTTTAATTTGATGACTTGAAGCATTATTAAATAATACCTTACTATGTTTATTTTTATCAACAGTTAAATTAAGTGAATTAGAAGTATTAAAATGTATATTTGTAGAGTTAATAACAGAATAATTACCTAATTTTAAATCAATAGATTTATTAATTAAACTAATATTAGACTCATTAGTTAAATTGTTAGTAGTATTCTCTAACTTCTTAATACTGGTATTATTATCTATAACAGGACTTAAATTATGATTATTTATAATATAATTATGTAAATTCATGGAAGATGTATTTAAATGATTAAATGTATTATCAAAATTATTATAATAATCATTTAATGCACATGGAATATTTTTAAAATTATAATCATAAGCCATAACACAGGATATAGAAGCAAGCAATATAAATAACATCAAGAAAATACTTAAAAATTTCATTTTTTTATTAAACTCTCTTCATTTCATTATTTATTAATGTTAAATCATTATTAATAGACTTTAAAAAACGTTCCATAATATTTAAGTAAGCTATCATGTGAGTTAACTGTTTAATGTGGTGTTTTATATTAGGAGTAATTATATAAGTAACATTAGTATCATTAACATCTTTTAAATTTTGATTAGGTTTTATATTTGTTTTAAAATAATCACTAAGAACATCAACAAAAGCACTTAAAACAGATAATTTAGATAATTTATTATTTAAGCCTAACATAAAAGGTTTTAAATAAATATTTGGATTAGATTTTAGATTATTTGTATCAATATTAATTAAATACTCTTTAACTGTCTTTAAAGTTATTCTCATTTGTACAATATCATAATTTAACACATGATTAATATAATCAATAGTAGAAGTTAAATTAATAACACCATTATCTTTAAACAGATTATTCATAATATCTTTTATACTGAGAGTATCAATTAGAATATTTTCATCAGAAGAATTTAATTTATTAATTAATAAGTTAATGTCATCTGTATTATTCATTAAATCAGAAATATTAGAATTTTTAAATGATTTATTAGTTAAATTATAAGAACTATTAAAATTAGTATTAGTAAAATTTAAATCGGTCTTAACATGGGGGTTTACAGCCCTATCTAAATCAGTATTATTAACAGTATCAGTTAAATCAGATGAACCATTAACAGAAACATGATTAATAGTAATGTTATTATCTGGTTCTGTTGCACATACAGAACCTACACAGAATATAAGTAATGTTAAAAACATTACTGCTTTATATTTCCATTTCATACTTCTTTACCTCTTAAAAATTTAAAATATATCATTTTTTAAAAGTGTAATAATCTATAAATCCGAATGTATGATTTTCTAAACCATATTTCTGGTCTAACTCTTCTCTTATCTCTGGATGAGCATTTAACGGATTCAAATTATTAATAGCCTCCTTTAAATTATCCATAAATAAGTTACAACCATCACCTAATAACTTAGGAACATCCACCTGCTTAATAGGACTTACAACTAAATTAGAAGCTTTAAGATTATTCTTATTACAATGTTTATTTATCATCTTAATAAGATAATTCAAATGACTAATAGTATCATTTAAATTATTTTGCATAGGAGTTAAAATATTATTTAAATCACTTAATAACTTCGAGGATGCCTTAGGATTATTATAAATAGGTTTTAACTGTCCTTGAATCTTTACCAAATTAACCATCTTAGGCTTTAAAGTATTACCAAATAAAATAAACTCGGTAGATTCAATGCCTTGTTTATTAGAGTCATCTTTAATATTCTCTTTTAATTTAACATATTTATCATTAAGATTTATAGCTTTACCAATTAGACCATAATTATGATTAAATAACTCTCTTTGTGTAAGTTTACCAGTAATATTAGACCATTCAGACTTATTAACACTTAAACCAAAAGAATTAAAATTAAAAAAAGTTTCATTGCTTATGATAATAGATATACCAGTAAAATAATCTTTTAAAAGATTATAAGGAATAAATAAATTATCATTAAATAAAATACCGTTTTTTCTTATTTCTTTAATATGTCCAAAATGATATTGATTATCTATAAACATATGAACGATAATATTAAGTTTTTTATCATTGTATAAAGTTGTTAAATCATCAATAGACTTGGTTTTTATTACATTGCATTTAAGACCGTGTTTAGTTAAAGCATTAGTTAAACCCAGTATACTGGTAGTATTATTAACCGTGTGTGTTTCTTTAATTCCAGTTTCTACATCCACCGTTTTATTATATGATTCCATGACATTAATATAAGAACTAACGGCACATGGTACAGTAGATAAATCAACGGAATCATTAGATATGGTATTAGTAGTTTCATTATTAGTTAAATCAGATAAAACAGTATTATTTAACTCTAAACTATTATCACCAACAGTAGTTAAAGAATCAGTATTATTATCTGTTGCACATACACCACTAACACTAACCAACAATAACAATAATGCTAATAGTAAACCACTTTTTTTATTAAACAAGCCTAACCCTCTTAATATTATATATACTGATATTTAGATATCAAAACCATAATATTAAAAGAGAGCATATTTAAATTAAATAAAAAAATTTAAGAAACATAATAAACAAATAATTAAAATGTATCATTGTAAGTTTTATATAACTGCAAAAAATAACCTTTAAACAAAAGGAAGCATACATTATATTATTTTGTTAATGCTGAAAAAAAATACTAAACAATTGGCATTAACAAACCTCCCTATACAAAATCATATAAAAAAGAGGAACTAATATTATAGAAAAATATAGATAACACCAATTATATTACAACCTATTACTCCTATATAGAAAATATAGATTCATCGATTATATAAAATATATAATTTATATATACTCTACAATACCATTTTACAATTATATACCTTTTTTTTACATACATAAGTAAAGTCATTATTTATAACAAAAAACCACTAATACACCCTCCCCCCATAAAATTACGGCATATTAACGGATTAAAAGAGCGGAAGTAGGCATTTAATTTTTGCAGTTTAAAAAAAGGAATTTTCAATAAGAAAGATATATAAAAATCATTTTTTCATAAACAGATGTTATATTACCATAGTGATTCCCTACAAAAATTTACTATTTTAGCTTGTGGGATTTTACCCCCTCGAAAATTTTTTAGGCATATAAAAATTCACCATTTTTACTCTTAAAAATCCCATGAACAGCCTAAGATACTTAAAATCAATGAAAAAAATCCACAATAAAAAGACTCAAACAAAGATACAACCTGCTCTAACTTCCGAACCTTGTTGCAGTATATTTGCTTGACTTCTTCTGCAAAAGACAGTAAGAAAATCATGCCGTACATGTATATCAAACTGTCTTTTCATTAGTTCCACACCCACATATTGTAGTTGTCATAGTCATCTTGTGTAGCTACAACATGTTGTTGCTGTTGCACTTCCAATCACACCACTTACACCCCTCTCCCCTTTTAATATTTTTTGGTTAAAAAGGTTATCTTTTGTTATCTTTTGTTATCTTTTTCATGTATATTACCAGCCAGTAGAAATATAAAATACCATACTACTTTAATTAAATACAATATTCAATTAATTAAAACGATACTTAGGCAATAGTGTTATTAAAATTAAGATAATAAACATACTGATTTTTTATTGATTTTTTTAGTAAATTTAGTTAAATTTTTTCTTTTCCCCTAAAATATAACAAATTCTCAAAAGTAAAAAAAAGAATATGTAGGCTTATTTTACCTTATAAAGCTGTTATATTTATTATTTATTATAATATTAATTATAATATTTTATAGATTATATAAAAAATGCTTAGGTCATGTTTTTTATCACACTTTTTTTATTATCTTTTTTATACCATGTATATTTTCAGAAATTGATTTTAATACTTTTTTTAAATAACCTTATTTCTTTCTTGTTTTTCTTTTTTAATCCCTTAAAACTCTTATTTGATATTTATAAAATCTGGAGAATAATTTATTTATTATTGTATACTCCTATTTCAATTAAAAAATTACTTGCTTGTGTAATTTGGTCTTCTGTAATTTCTATTTTATTGTTAATATTTTCTGTTTTTTTAGTTAGATAATAAATATTCATTTCTTTATATTTATCTTCTAATTTACCGATATAACCACTTTCATACAATCTATTTAATAATGTAGGCACATCATCAATATTTTTATAATCTTTATATATTTTATAGACAGCTTTAATATCTTTTACTGTGAAAAAAACATTTTTTATATGTTCATTACTATAACCGTTTAACCTGTAAAGTTGCATTAATTTATTAATAACTTGTTTTCTCTCTATATCATTTAAATCATCAATACTTATATTGTCTAATGTTATTTGTCCTTTTGCTTCCATTGCACTATTTATATAAGGTATAATATGTTCTGGGTCGTCTTCATCAAGAGTAATTAATTCATATTTTTTATCTTTTGCCATAATCATTTTTAAAAAATTGTTTTCATAAGGAATTAATGTATTTTCTAATGCTATATTATTAAAATATTCTTTTATTTGGTCTTGTGAAGCT
>JAKSUE010000013.1 GCA_024409165.1 archaeon | reverse complement strand
CCTGCTGTTTCATAGAATTCTGGGTTTTTAGCAGGTAATTTAGTTAATACAATAGGAACAATTATTGCTATAATTGCAAGTATTATAATAATTGTTTTAGTTGTTTGATTTGCTGATGTAAGTCCATAGAGACCGTTAATCCATAATCCTCCAACAAATATTGGGATTACAAATTTAATAATTGCTTTCCAGATTTTATTTAATGGATATTTTAATGATTTGTTGATTTTAACAAGTTCGTCCATTTTAAATAACCATCCACAAAGTATACATTCTAAAATAATTGCTAAGAGTAAACAGACTTCACTTGCAAAGGTATCAAATATTCCAAGTAACATACTTCCTGCATGTGTAGCAAATAATAATGATACAACGAAACTTGTTAAACAAACACATAAAACTGATTTTCGCCTTGAGAAATTGAATTTATCTACCAGACCATAAACTATTGGCTCCATAAGTGCAACAGCAGATGTTACTCCTGCAAAGAACAATGATAAGAAGAATAGTGGTCCTATAAAGTAACCCCAAGGTCCCATTATGTTAAATGCTTGTGGGAATACAATAAATGCAAGTCCAGAACCATCTGTAATTAATTGATTAAATGGAATTCCAGTTGAAAGAGTCATAAATCCGAGAATAGAGAATATACCAAATGCATTGAATACTTCAAATGCAGAGTTTGTACTTGCTACAATTGCTGTGTTTTTAACAAGATTAGTTCCTTCAGGAAGATAAACTGCATATGCAATAATAATACCTTCACCTAAACCTAATGAAAATACAATTTGTGCAAATGCTGCAATCCACACATCTAACTTTAATAATGATGCCCAATCTGGATGTAATAGCTGATTATAACCAATATATGCACCAGGTAAAGTTAATGCAAATACGACAACAACCACAGTAATTCCAATAAGAACCGGAATTAAAATTTTACAAACAGTTCCAATTCCTTTATTAATTGAAGTTTGACTAATTAAAAATATTAAAACCCATACAATAATAATTGCTATTAATACAGTAGGTGCAAAAGAACCCACTCCACTAATTGAGTTTGTAGAATGTAATAATGTCTGAGAGAAGAATAAATTAGTATTTGTACCCCATGCCTTTGTGAAACTTAAAATGAGATAAAGTAAATCCCATCCCATAATACATACATAATAACTTAGAACAAGAAATACAGAAAAGCACATAAACCATCCAACAATCTCATATTTACCTCTAAGTGCATTAGTTATCTTTGGAACACAAGCTCTAAACTTATAACCCATTGTATTCTCAAGTAACATAACACACAATCCCATAATTAAAAACGCACAAATATATGGGATTAAAAAAGAACTTCCACCATTAGCATAAATAACCTTAGGGAATCTCCAAATATTCCCAACACCAATTGCAGATCCAATCATAGCCATTAAATAGGCCATACGACTATTCCACACCACTTTATTCTCAGATATATTAATTCCTCCAATTTATAAAACATAATTTGATATTGAAGATGTATTAGAATCTCAAATCTCTCTTCATTAAATGGCCTTTTATAATTTTATTTAGATTTGTATTTTTTTTTTAATTTTGATATTATTTAATGTATGTTATTTTATTTAATACTTTAATTTAATTTTAGTTTCTTCAATTTCATTTTAGTTTATACTTTTAATTTTTTTATTTAATCTTAAATTAGTTAATTTTTTATCTAATTAAGAATAAATTTTATAGTATATATTTAGTTGATTATCTAAAATTAAATTAAATTAAAAAGAGTGGAAAGATGAATGTTGCAGAATACTTAGTTAATTTACTTGAAAAGGATAATGTAGAGTATATTTTTGGTCATCCAGGTGAACAAATACTTCCTTTTTATAATGCTCTTTCTAAATCAAGTATTAAACATATATTAACTCGCCATGAACAAGGTGCAGCTCATGCTTGTGATAGTTATGCAAGATCTACTGGAAAATATGGTGTTTGTGTAGCTACTGCTGGTCCAGGGGCTATGAATTTAGTAATGGGTGTAGCTACTGCTTTTAAGGATTCTGTACCTATGCTTGTTATAACAGGGGATAATGATTATAATGATTATAATGATGATTCTAATTATGATAATTTTCAATCTTTCCCATTAAATGATATTTTTGAAAATATAACTGTGAAAACTTTTCATCCAGCTAATGCTAAAGAAGCTGTTTCTAATTTTAAAGAAGCTTTGAATATTCTTAAATACTATCCTAAAGGGCCAGTTTATATTAATTTATCAAAGGATGTTGCATTGTTTGATATTTGTGATTGTGATGTTGATGATATTGATTTTGATGAGAATATTGCATTTAACCATCTCAATATAGATGCTGATATTAACTTAGCTATTGAAAAAATATCAAATGCAGAAAAACCATTAATTGTTGCAGGAAATGGTATAGTTTGGGGACAAGCTATTGAATTATTAAACGAATTTGTAAGTAAACATAGGGTTCCAGTCACTACTACTTATCCTGCTCGTGGTGTGTTATCTGAGTATGATGATTTGAATTTAGGTATGTGTGGTCTTAGGGCAAATGCTATGTCTGAGTATGCTTATTTGAATTCTGATTGTATTATTGTGCTTGGAGCAAGATTATCAGAGCGTACAATAGCTAAGAGTCCTAATGATGAGTTTTTTGATAGGATTATTCATGTAAATATTGATGATAAGTGTTTAAAAGGTGGAATAAATCTTTGTATGGATGTTAAGGAGTTTTTAAATTGCTTATTAGAATCTATTGGCAATAAATATGGATCTGCTATTAATGATAAATATGATGGTTGGATTGATGAGATTTATGCTCATGATGAAGACTTGATTATTGAGGGTATTGAAGATATTGAAGCGAATTATAATCCATTAAGGGCTCCATATGCAATTAATAAGATTATGGGTGCTTTTGAGGGTGCTTATTTTTTATCTGATGCTGGGACTCATACAACTTGGACAACTTTACTTGCAAAGTGTGATAGGTTTGCTAAACTTTTGTTTTCAGGTGGTTTTGGACCTATGGGCTATGGGCTTCCTGCTGCTATTGGTGTAGCTGTTGCTCATCCTGATGAGAAGGTTGTTGTGATTTGTGGTGATGGTGATATTCAGATGGTGTCTCAGGAATTAGCTACTATTCATGAGTATGACCTTAATATAGCTATTTTTGTGATAAATAATTCACAGTTAGGTATTATACGTCAATGGCAGGATACAGTATATGACTTTGATGAGCATTATCAGGTGGATTTGATTAATCCTGATTTTGTGAAATTAGCTGAAAGTTATGGTATTGATTCATTTAGGGCTGATGATAAGGATTCTTTGTTATTGGCTATTGATGGGGCATTGAAAGAGGGTCCTTGTTTGGTGGATGTTTGTGTGGTTGAAGAGAATATTCCAATGCCTAAATAGTGATATTTTTATCGTTAGATTTAAATTTTAAACTTATTTGATTATTTTAATTATTTTAATTTGATTATTTAATTATTTTTTTGATATTTTTTTATTATGGAGGAGTTTGATGTATTCAAATAAAAAAATAAAGGCTGTTTTGTCTGATTTGGAACCTAAGAATGTGTTTTATTTTTTTGAGGAGATTTGTAGGATACCACATGGGAGTGGGAATACAAAGGCAATAAGTGATTATTTGAGGGATTTTGCTGTTGAGCGTTCTTTGGAGTATTATCAGGATGATTTGAATAATGTTATAATTTATAAAAATGTTGATTGTGATGATGAGGGTATTGATAATAAATCTTATTTTAATGATGAACCTATAATCTTACAAGGGCATATGGATATGGTTTGTGAGAAAAGTCCAGAATCTTCTAAGAATATGGAGATTGATGCTTTGGATCTTGTTGTTGATGGGGATTTTATTAGTGCAGATGGTACAAGTTTAGGTGCTGATAATGGGATTGCTATTGCAATGATGCTTGCAATTTTAGATGATGATGAGTTGGATTTACCTTCAATTGAGGCTGTTTTTACTGCTGATGAGGAGATTGGACTTATTGGTGCTGAGGGGCTTGATTTATCTAATCTTAGTGGTAGGGCTTTGATTAATTTGGATTCTGAATTAGAGGGTTATTTGGTGGTGTCTTGTGCTGGTGGGAATCGTTTAGATGTGAGGATTCCTCTTGATTATTATGATTTGGATGATGGGCTTATTGGTGATGATTATAGTTTAATTGAGGTTTTTATTGATGGACTTATGGGTGGTCATTCAGGTATAGAGATTAATAAAGGATTGGCTAATGCTAATAAGATTATTGCTGAGATGTTAGCTATTCTTAATGATAAGGTCGATATTAAATTGATTAATATTGAGGGTGGTAATGCAGATAATGCTATACCTACAGAGGCAAAGTGTGCTTTTTTAGCTAAGGTTGATGAGGTTAAGGATATTGTTGAGGAGTATGGACTTAGGGTTAATAGTGAGGTGTTTGACCTTGAGGAGGATTTTTCTTTAGAGTTTATGGCTTCTGAGATTTCTAAGTGGGATGTTTTATTAAGTGGGGTTTTATCTGATGAGACTCGTGATAATATAATTGGTTTTCTTAATGCTGTTCCTAATGGTGTTTGTAAGATGAGTGATGATATTAGTGGGCTTGTTGAGACTTCTCTTAATTTAGGTGTTATGGAATTGGATTATGATTTTAATGCAACTATTTCTGTTCGTAGTGCTTTTGATAGTGAAAGGGATAAGTTAAATGGTGATGTTGTAGCTATTGCTGAGGAATTTAATGGAATTGTGGATGTTAGGGGGGAATATCCAAGTTGGGAATATGATGAGGATTCTAAGCTTAGGGACCTTATTTGTAGGGTTTATGAAGAGGAATATGGTAAACCTATGGTTGTTGAGATAATTCATGCAGGGCTTGAATGTGGTTTATTTGTGAATAAGATTGATGGTTTGGATGCTGTTTCTATGGGTCCTACATTAAGGGATGTTCATTCTTTTAATGAAAGGATGAGTATAAGTTCTGTTTATAGGACATATAATTTATTAATAAAGATTTTAAAGGAATTTAAATATAATAAATAAATAGTTAAGGATTAACTTGAATATTGATGACATTAAATAGGAGGATTTTGATGAATATTGAGGTAAAGGCGATTTTAATTTCTGCTTTGTTAACATTTATTGGTATATTCAATTATGAATGTATTGCAATTACTTTACCTTATTTGTCTCAATCTTTAGGAATTAGTTCTGTTTTTGCAAATTGGGTTTATTTAGGATTCTTTTTGGCTTGTAGTTCTACTGGGTTATTCTTTGGTAAGTTTACTCGTAAGTATGGGATTGTTCGTAGTTCTATAATTTGTGTTGTTTTTGGGATAATTGGTGGTCTTTTATGTATATTTACATTTAGTCCTTATTTTGTTATTGTAGGTAGTATGTTACGTGGTATATCTGCTTCTGGGACTTTTGCAACTTTATATGTGTTTATTTATCGTAAGGTTAATATTCATAAGGTTGGTCGTGGTATTGGTATATCTACTGCAAGTGGTTTTCTTGGAACATTATTGGCTCCTCTTATTGGTGGATTTTTAGCTTTATATTTGTCTTGGATTTGGGTTTACTTATTTACATTACCATTTTTAGTTATCGTGTTGGTGCTTCTTATTCGCTTTGATGATGAGTGGATTGATGATATTGAGTTAGATAGGGTTGGTTGTGTTATATGGGCTATAGCTATGATTTTACTTATTTATGGGGTGACTTATTTATCTACTTTTGTAGGAATTATAGCATTTATATTAAGTGTTGTTTTCATTTTGGCATTTGTTGTTTATGAATTGAAGGTAGATGATCCTTTATTAGATTTGGGGATTTTTAGGAATCATTTGTATAGTTTAAATGTATTTACAGCTTTGATGACTCAGTTTATTAAGTGTGGTGCTGTGTTTGTTTTAACTTTATATCTTCAGTATGTGAATTCTTATTCTGCTCTTGAGACTGGAGTTCTTATGGGATTTTATGCTTTTATAATGATTTTAGTATCTTTAGTTGCTGGTAAATTATCTGATAATCATAATCCTGTGAATTTGACTAATTATGGTTTAATATTTATGTTTGTTTCTGTGGTGATGTTCTGCTTTATAGATATGCTTTCAATTTATCTTATAACTATTGCTTTGGTTTTATTAGCTATTGGACTTGGTATATTTGAGACTCCTAATAAGAAGATTCTTTTTGAGGTGAGTGATAGGGTGGATTTAGCAGATAGTTCTGCATTGTTATCTACAGTTAGAGATATTGGTTCTTTAAGTTCTTCAGCTATTTTTACATTGGTTTTAGGTATTTTTATTAGTGTTGGGGATAAGATTGTTTATTGGTCTTTAAGTAGTATTTTAATGTTTAAGATTATTTTTATAGCTACTATAATTACTATTATTGTTTCATTTATTCTTAGTTTTAAAGTTAGGAATAATAGTTTACTTGGAAACTATTAAAATGTCAAAATAAGTTAGAATAAGTCAATAAGTTATAAAATGAAATAATTTATTTTTAATAAAAAAAAGAAAAAAAGAAAAGGATTTTAAATCCTTTTAAATTTAGTAATGGTTAGCAAGAGCTGCTACTCCAGCACCTGCGTCTATGTCTTTACCTAAGCCTTTTAAGGTTAATCCTAATGCAGTAAAGGTAATAGCTAATTCTTTGTAGCTTATGACACCCATGTGACCAATTCTTATGATGTTTCCTTTAAGATGGTCTTGACCACCAGCTAATTGTACACCATATTTGTTTAACATAGTACCTCTTACTTGATCATCAGTTAAGCCTTCAGGCATTTTTACTGCAGTTACAGTTGCAGAGGATACAGATTCATCAGGGAATAATTCAAGTCCTAATGCTTTAACAGCGTCTCTGGTAGCTGCTGCAGCTTGGTGGTGTCTTGCTACTCTGTTGTCTAATCCTTCAGCTTGAATGATTTCAAGAGCTTCTTTTAATGCATAGATTAAGTTAACAGAAGGAGTGTACGGAGTTTGAGCAGGGCTTTTAGCACCATTTTTTTGATATTTAGGCATGTTTAAGTAGTAACTGTTAGATTCGACTTTTTCAGCTGCTGCCCATGCGTCGTCACTGAAAGTTACAGCTGCAAGACCAGGTGGTGCAGCAATACATTTTTGAGATCCAGTTACACATGCATCAATATGGAATTTATCTACATTTACTGCGTCTCCTGCTAAGGAAGATACAGTATCTACAATATATAAAGCATCGTAGTTTTTCATTACTTCACCGATTTCTTCAATAGGTGCAGCTACACCAGTAGAAGTTTCGTTGTGAACAACAGTTACAGCTTTAATATCTTCATCAGCTTCTAAAGCTTCTTCAACCATATCAGGAGTTACAGCAGTTCCCCATTCAACATCTAAAGTTTGAGCGTTAATTCCGTGAACATCTGCGATTTCTTTGAATCTGCCACCGAATTTTCCTCCAACAACATTTAATACTTTTTCATCTTTACCTACAAGGTTTGCAAGTGCAGCTTCCATAGCAGAAGTTCCAGAACCTGTAAGAATGTAAGAACTGTTTTTGGTTTGGAAAGTTTTAGACATGAGTTCAGTAGTCTCATCGTAAATTACACCAAATTCGTCTCCTCTGTGGTTTACAACACTTTTACCCATAGCTTGTAATACTCTTGGGTCTACAGTAGTTGGACCTGGGAGCATTAATAAAATATTATCCATTTTATATTTTCCTCCAATTATACAAAGTAAGTATAAATAAGCTTGATTTAATAGTTTTTATATTTTAAATTATAACATTTTAAATTTATATTTACACTATTTTAAATTTATATTTACAATTTTAATACATTTAAGTAAATTTCAAGCTATGTAATAATTATGCTTTTAATAGTTTTTAAATATTATGTTTTATATTAATTGTTATATTTTGTTTAAATATTATAGGCAATGTTGAATAAGCAAAATGAACCATTAAATAATTCTAATAAAATTACATTAAATACAAAAATAGTGTTATTTGATATGAAATATTAGTATTTATAGAATATTTTAATTGGTGAATTTATATGAATGAACGTGTTGAGTGGAAGAGTACTTTTTATTTTTTAATGGCTTGTATTGGAGCTGCTGTTGGTCTTGGGAATATTTGGAGATTCCCTTACTTGTTTTATTCAGGTGGTCAAGGCTCTTTTATGATTCCTTATATTATAGCTATTTTAGTTATAGGTTTTCCATTCATGTTTGTTGAGTTTGCTGTGGGATATAAATTTAAAAAACCTGTTGTGGACATATTTAGGTCAATGGATAAGCGTTTTAAGATTTTAGCTTGGATAATTTTTATTGTAGTATTTTTAATAATGACTTATTATGTTGTTATTATAAGTTGGGATTTGGATTATTTATTTTTAAGTTTCTTTAATGGTTGGGGAGCTAATCCTGATTTGTTTTTCACAAATACTTTATTACATACAAGTTCTTCAATATATGGAATTTTTGAATTTGTTCCATATCTTTTAATTGGACTTTTAGTTACTTGGGTTATTCTTTGGTTAATTTTATCAAGAGATTTAAATTCCGGTATTGGTAGATTTTCTGCAATTTTTGTCCCAATATTATTCTTTTTATGTATTGGACTTACTGTTTATGAGGTATTTTTACCAGGTGCTTCAATTGGTTATATGATGTTCTTTAAACCAGATTGGCGTGTTTTAGGTGATTTGAATATTTGGTTAACTGCTTTTGGTCAGGTGTGTTTTACCTTATCTTTAGGTTATACTCTCACTATAAATTATGCAAGTCATTTACCTGAAGGTACTAATTTACCAATTAATACTTTTAAAATTATACTTGCTAATTGTGGTTTTGAGATAATTAATGCAATTGGTATCTTTTCAATTATAGGGTTTATGTCTTATTCATCAGGTATTCCTTTTAATAATATAATTACTGAGGGAACAGGTCTCGCTTTTGTTGCATTGCCTTCAATTTTTAATGTTTTAGGAACTGTTGGTAGAATTATAGGACCTTTATTCTTCTTTGCTATTTTAATTTCTGGAATATCTTCAGCTATTGCATGTTTTGAACCTTTTGTTGATTCAATGGAATCTGAATTTAATATATCAAGAAAAAAAGCAGTAACTATATTAATTGGAATTTGTTTCTTAATTTCCCTTTTATTTACTACAAGAGCATCAACTATAATTCTTAGTTATTTCGATTTCTTTATAAATAACATCCTTGTATTGATTCTTATCATTGTTCAATGTGTATTATTCGGATTTATTTATAAAAGGAATGATTTAATTGAAGTTTTAAATAGAAATTCTAGATTTAAAATAATGGGATCTTGGCTTACATTCATTATTAAGTATATAATTCCAGTTGTACTTGCTATTTTAATTGTATATGGTATTTATCAATTAGTAATAGACATTAATTTAGTAGCTATTGTGATTTATATTTCTTTAACATTATTTACTATTATATTTGCTTTAATTTTGAATCATTATTGTGATTAGGATTTAAATAATGTTTCTTTTATTTTTTATTTTATTCTTATTTTGGGCTTTTTAATAGTTTGCTGGTGAACTATTATTTGCTATATAAATTATTATTTTTCCTTCTGATTGTTTTTTTAGAATATTTTTTAATAATTTCTTAAATGTTATATAGTATTTAATACAAAATATATATCAATTAATTATTAATTAAACTATGTATAATAAAAACGAGGAAATTCTATGAAAATCAATAAATCTTTAATAATTTTATCATTATTGCTTGTTTTTTGTATTAGTTTAGGTGCAGTTAGTGCAGTAGATAATGCAGATATGAGTGTGAATGATATAGATAATGGTTATGTTACTGCTATTGAGGGTAGTGTGAATGATGGAGGAATACGTAATTCTAGTGAGATATATGATGAGATTAAGAATGCTACAGGTATTTATTATATAACTAATGATTATCAAATTGACAAAACTTGGCAAATAACTAATAATAATGTTATAATTGATGGTAATAATCATACTATTTATGGAAATAGGAACCAGGCATTTAGAATAACTGGTGGTAATATTACTATTAAGAACCTTAATTTTGTGAATTGTAGTGCTAATAGGGAGAGAGGTGGTGCTATTCTCTTCTTGAAGGATGGTTTTGTTAGTAATTGTAATTTTGTAGGTTGTAGTGCTAGAGGTAGTGGTGGTGCTGTTTTCTTCTGGGAAAATAGTGTTGTTGATAATTGTAGTTTTATGAATTGTCATTCTAATGTAGCTGGTGGTGGTGTTTTCTTTAGTAGTGAGGCTAAAGGTGTTGTTACTAATTCTGTGTTTATAGGTTGTAGTGCTCGCAGTAGTGGTGGAGCTATTGATATGAAGGATGGTTATATTCATTATTGTATTTTTGAGAATAATAGGGCATTTCAGGGTAATGCTATTTACACAAGGAGTAAGATTACTGGGGCTGTTGATTTTAATTTCTTTGGTTTTGAGAATAATGTTGCAATGTTCCCAAGGGATTTGATTAATGGTGCTGTTCCTAACAATTGGGTTGTTTTAGAGATTGTTAATTCTAGTGGAGAGTGTGTTGTTAAGTTTGTTGATAAGTATGGACCTGATTTAACTAATTTCATGCCTGATTATAATGCAAATTTAACTATTAATGGAGTTAGTAAGGAGATTTGTATTAAAAATAATACTTTCAAGACTACTCTTGTAGATGGTAGTTATTTATTAACTAGTCTTAATACTCGTAATATTTTAACAAGAGGTATTCGTGATGGTAATTATGATATGAATTTTAGTGTTGAGGATGTTGTTTATGGGGAAGATGTGATTATTAATGTAACTCTTCCAAATAATGCTACTGGTCGTGTGACTTTATTAATTAATGATTCATACATTACTAAAACTGTTAAGGATGGTAAAGTTTCATTTGTTCTCACAAAATTAAATGCTGGTAAGTATGATTTTAGTTTAAATTATGATGGTGATAATGTTTATGCTTCTAAAGTAATTTATGGTTCTTTTAATGTTAATAAGTACCCATCTCAATTATATGTATCTGTTGATGATGTTCCTTATTTATCTGATGTTAATGTATTAGTAATTTTAGATGCACTTAATCCTTCAGGAAGCGTCACTTACTATTTAAATGGTAAAAATTATACTGTTAAGGATGTTAAGGATGTTGGGGATTTAGGTTTAATTATTAAAAATTTATATGGTGGTTTTTATTCTTTAACTGTTGAGTATTCTGGTGATGCTAATAACCTTAATTCTTCTGTAAGTTGTAATTTTACTGTAATTAGAAATGATACTTATGTTATGAATATTTCTGCTGATAATATCACTGAAGGAGATGTTGTTCATGTTGTTGTAACTCTTCCAGATGATGCTTTTGGTTATGTTGAGCTTTATATAGATGATGAATATTATGATGATACTGGTGTTAGAAGCGGTATTTCTGAATTCTATATTCCATTTTTAGAACCAAATGAGTATGTTATTAAAGCAGTTTATGGTGGAGATGGTAAGTATTCACCAGGTAATGTTTCTGTTAAGGTGATTGTTTCTGGTGAGGAAGGTAATGGCTCTAATCAAGTTAATTTAACTGTTGATGACATTAAAGGAATAAGTGAATCTACTGTTAAAGTTGTTGTAGGTGTTCATGATCTTTCAGGTACACCAATTAACGAAGGAATAGTTACTATCTCTTTAAATGGTAAAGAATACATAGCTAAAGTAGTTAATGGTGTTGCTACATTTAATATACCTATTCCATCAAAAGAAGGTATTTATTCTGCTAAAGTTTTCTTTAATGGTGAAGGAACAGATTATGAGAATACTACTTGTGATTTCACTGTTACTAGTGTAGAAGATAGTAATGCAGATGATAATAATAAATCTGTTGTTGCTAATAAAATTAATACTATGGAAAACTGTGGTAATCCATTAGTTGTATTATTAATTGCTTTAATTAGTTTACCAATTATTAGAAGAAGAAAATAATTTAATTATTTTCTTTTTTACTATTTTTTTATATTTTATTTTTTGATAAATATTTTTCTTTCTCATAATTTTATTCTTATTTTGGACTTTTTAATAGTTTACTGGTGAACTATTGTTTTTTTATTTTTCTTTTTTGATACTATATTTTTTTATCCATAGAATGCTTTTATTTTTTATTAATTATTTATTTAACTTATTATTTCTTTATTTTAAGTAATCTGTGTTTATATTTCTTTGTTTTAAACTGTTTTAATGTATAGTTTACCATATAAAACCCTCTAAGAGTTAATTTTAAATATTACTTATTACATAATTATTATTATCAAAATATTTGGTATG
>JAKSUE010000129.1 GCA_024409165.1 archaeon | reverse complement strand
TCTTTTAAACCTACTCTTATTTTTTCAGATACTCCAATAGCATCTACAGCTAATTGAGGACCAATATGTAAAATTGTGTCTCCTGGTTTTGAGTATTTGAAACAGAGTTCTGCTCCTTCTTCTATAGTTCCAGCAGTTACTTTAATTGCATTTGAATCTTTTGCACCTTCGAGTAATTCATATGCAGCTTCCATTTCAACTTTTTGTGTGATTTCACTGAAACCAGTAGCTATCATGACTTTAGCATATTTACCAATAAGGGCTCCTGTTTCGATTTTATCTCTTTCAGTTAAGGTGTCGAAGTTATCAAGGAGAATAACAAGGTCTCTGTCACTGAGGAATTCAAGAGTTGAGGAGATTCCTTCAAGGATGAATGAACAGTCAAAGAAGACTTCTCTTCCTTTGAATTCTCCTTCATATTCCATGTGTGCTGAGATTCCTTTAAAGTTAGCTAAACCTTTTTTAATATCTTCAATATCAATTCCATAAGTCATAGCAATAGCTGTTGCAGCAAGTCCATTTTCATAATAATAACTCACCATATGGAAATCTGAAGTGAATTTACCACTTTCAATATTATGACAATATCCAATATCAATAGCTTTTTTAGGGCTTCCAGCAATAAAATTAACAATTTGATTTTCACCAATAACTATTTTTTCACCCTTAGCTAATTTATCAAAGTAATCATCATATTTTGACTCATCATAGTTAGGTAAATCTTTAGCCATTGAATAGAAAATAGCATCTTTTCTAATATCTTTAATTATGTCTTTACAGTGAATACTGGTAATAAATGACTCACTGTGTTTTGTGATAAACATTTTACGTTCAATGTATTTTTCTTTTGAACCACCAAACTCAGATAAATGATCATCATAAATATTAACTAAAACACCGATTTTTAAGTTTAACTCTCCCATCAAACCTGCTGTACCATGAGGAAGTTCTAAAATAGCTATATCTGCTTCATCAAGACGGCCTTTAACAATACCATCAACAATAACTTCACTTACAAGGTTTTGAGTAATAGAAGAACATAACCAAATATTATAACCAGCTGCTTTAAAAATCTCACCAGTCATGTGAGTTGTACTTGTTTTACCAGCTGTACCTGTAATTCCAATAATATCAATATTAATTAAACTATCTGCAATATGACCAAAATCATCATTAGTAAAAATAGTTAAACCTTTTTCAGCAATCTCATCATAAATAGGAGCAGTCTTAGGAATACTTGGTGCTAAATAAATAGTGTCAAAACCATCTAAATCAGGTTTACTTTGACCTAAATCAAGTTCTACACCCTCTTCTTCCATTATTTTTAAAGTTCTTTGAAAATCAGTGTGAAAGTCTTTAAGTTCTTTTCCATCACTTATTTTAACCCTATGACCTACATGATTTAATAAACGTGCAACAGGACGACCAGCATTTCCTGCACCAATAACTATACAATTCATTTTAACCCTTCCTTAAAATGTATATTAATTTTTTATTAATTTATATTAACTATTCAAAGTCTAATAAATTTTCAATATCATCGTAAATAACTTTTAAACCACACATTGATGGAACATAATTAGCTGCCTTTGCAGAGTTTACACCAATAACCTTATATCCCATTTGTTCAATTGGAGCAACCACCATACAAGTATCAAGAACAATATGTCCACCTGCCTCTTCAATAGTCTCTGTATAACCCATCCTATCAGCAGCTGCTTTTACACTAATTGAAGAACAAATCCAAAGTTCATTCTTAATCTTTTTACCTTTAACAATCTCTGCAAGTTCCTGAATCTCTTCAAGAGAAGCATGAGGACAACCTAAACAAACAAGATCAGCATACCCCTCAGCAGAAGATAACTTCTCCCTTGTTTCCTTAATATCATCAGCACTTATAACAATTTTATCCTCTACATTTTCAGCCTCAGCATTAGAAGCCTCAGGAGTAATATTCTCAACATGATACAATGCAACTGCACCAGAAGAAGCAAGTGCAGCACCAAGAGCTTTAAGATTAGAGTTAGCCACTTCATAAGTTTTATTAGCTAATTTAAAATAAGGAATTCCATCTTTAACAATTTGACCAACAGCATAACCTAAAGCACCGAAATCAGCCCTTTCAAGCTTATCCTCAACTTCCACAACTAAACTTGCCTTCCTATTCTCATCAAAATGATAACCATACAAAGGAGTTTTACCCACAATAGCTGCAGCCAAAGCACCAGGTCCACCCTCACGATTAGTCCTTGCACCAATCACAGAATTAACATAAGCCACAGCAGAAGACTCAGACCAAGAAACATGATCCCCTAACCTTGGAACATTCCCAATTAAATATGGAGTACAAGTACAAGTATTACTAATACCAAGAGCACTATAAGCATCACAAATCTCAATTTGTTTCTTAGCAAAATCCACAGGAAAACCAAACTCCTCCCAATTATCAAGGTCAGTCCCCGCAGGATTAAGAGTAGCAGAAATAGTAGATATCCCACTCTTATCATTAATAGTACCATTCTCATTATAAATAATCTCAGCACCATCAGCTAAATCCTGAAGATATTCAAGTCCCGCTTCACCAATAGTCTTATAAGATACCCCAGACACCTGTGCAGATTTAATATCCACAAAACTCTCAGCACCATAAATATCTCCTAAAGCAATCAGAATATCCATACTTTTCCTAATAGTCTCTCCATATTCACCATTAGCCATTTTTTCTTCTTCTTTTGTTAAAAACATAAAATTCCTCAAAATAGCATACTTAATTATTCACTCAAATAGTACACTTAATTGTTTATCTTATTTATTTATATAATTTAAAAATAATAAATATTTGCTTTAAAAAATCATATATCCATAAAACTTTATAAAAATTTTAAATAATCTATAGAAACTATTTAATAACTTAAAAACAAAGTAAAAATATGAATAAATGTTGCTTAGGTATATTAATTATACTATTTATACTTGCACTAATTTGTATAATTCCAAATATAGGTTATGATGGCCCTCATGAAAATGACACAAGCATTTTTCAAAAAGATTTTGATCTTTTAGATATTGACAAAGATGGATATCTCACATTTGAAGAAGCAAAAAACTTCAACCCTAATCTTAATATTTCAGAAAATACACTTTTAAAATGTTTTGATGAAGCAGACACAAATGGAAACCATTTATTAAAAGGAAAGGAATTTGATTATTTTATGCAATTAGTAATTGATAGTGAAGACTCTGAAGACGATGATGAAGATGATGATTTTAAAAAAAATTTCTACTCTAAATCTAATTCAAACTCCAATTCAAACTCTAATTCAAACTCCAAATCTAACTCAAACTATAAAAACCGTGTTTCACCAGAACATGAATTTTGGGAAGAAGTTGAAGTAGTCGGTCATGACCCTTATGGTGTACCTATTTATGTCTGTATGTATTATACCTCAGGAGATAAATATTTCAAACCAGGAGTTTATACTGCAATAGGTAATGATTATTCTGGATGGGATTATGAATTTGAAAGTAGTGATTGGAGACAAATGTATAGATTAAACTAAATTTAGTTAAAATTTATACTAAAAAATAATATTTTACACTACTTATTTTATTTTTTACTTTTTTTATAATAAAATTTGATAAAAATTAGAATTTTTTAAAAAAGTATTTTAAACGAAAGATACATAAATTATATTATAATGATTATTTTACTATGATTTTTAAAAATTATTAATTATTTTATATTTATGGATGGAGTATTATGAATCTTGAAAAGTTAATTGGAAATACCCCAATGATTAAAATCAATTATGAATATGAAGGAAGAAAAGGGAGTATTTATGCTAAACTTGAATTCTACAATTATTCTGGAAGTATTAAAGACAGAATAGCATGGTACATAATTGAAAAAGAAAGAGCAAATGGTAATTTAAAAGAAGGTCAACCAATTGTAGAAGTTACAAGTGGAAATACAGGAATTGCTTTTAGTGCTGTCGGTGCACTTTATGGCCATAATGTTCATATTTTTATGCCTGATTGGGTATCTATTGAAAGAAGAAAAATCATTGAAATGTATGGTGCACACGTTCACCTTGTATCAAGAGAAGAAGGTGGATTTAAAGGAGCTCTTAAAATGGCTGAAGAATTTGCAGAAGAAATTGGAGCATACAGACCACTCCAATTTGATAATCCATTAAATGTAGAAGCTCAATATAACACCACAGGTAAAGAAATCGTAGAAGCATTACCTGACGCAGATGCATTTGTCTCTGGAATAGGTACTGGTGGAACCCTCATGGGTATTGGTAAAAGATTAAAAGACAATAACCCTGAAAACTTCAAACTATATGTATTAGAACCAAGTACACTATCCATCCTTAAAATGGGAATGGAAGAAGGAACCCATATGATTGAAGGAATAGGCGACGATTTCATTCCAAAAATTGTAGAACAAGACTTAATTGATGACATTGTCTTAATTGACGATTTAGACGCAATTAATATGAGTAAAAAAATATCCATGAAATTTGGTTTAGGTATTGGTATCTCTGGAGGAGCAAACTTCTTAGCTGGAGTTTTAATGGGAGACAAATCCTCTAAAATAGCTACAGTATTTGCAGACGATAACAAAAAATACGTCACAACCAAATTATCTGAAGAACTCGATAACGACCCTAAATTACTTTCCAACAAAGTAAATCTTATCGATTTCGAAATACTTTAATATTTTTAAGTTAATTCTTAAAAATATTAACAAACCATCATTTATTACTCCATTTATCACCTTTTTAACCACTGTT
>JAKSUE010000128.1 GCA_024409165.1 archaeon | reverse complement strand
AAAATAATCATGATTATTCAATGATATTATCTTTTTTTAAAATTTAACTCATTTTAGATTAAATTTATCTTATTTGAGTCTCAAATAATTTTCTATTGTTCATATACAACTCTTAGACGTGCTTTTCAAGTGTAAAATGAGTTGCTGTGTTAATATCATTTTTAATTTTATTTTATTTTTTAGATTTTTAGACATGCATTGCAAGTGTATTTGTTTTTCTTTTAAAATTTAGAGCCCATTTAATGATATTATCATGTTATGATCATGGTACTTCATATCATCTTCATTTCTTATTTTATGTAATATCATTTTTTATTCTAATTTTTTGTTATTATTTTGATATTATCATAAAATTATTTTTAAAAAAGTATTACTTTTAGTATTTTTTTAATTTTTTACCCATCTTCGTTCTAATAAATTGCTGAATTTTGTATTCAATATATTATTTTTCATTGAAATTTTTATCTGGTATACAAAATTTTTTATCTAATATATTTTTAAATTTATAAATTTTTAGATTTTAAAATTTTAATTTTAACCCTCCTAAATTGAGTTTTTTTCAAAAAAATTCCTTAATAATTAAATTTATATATTATCGTGAGAATATTTTATAATAATAATTTTTTATATTTTTACTATTAATTGTGAGAATATTTTACATCGTGAGAATATTTTTCAATAATTTTATAAATTCTGTGTGATAGAATGGCTTCAAAACTAGTTAAAGGTAGTGCAATTATATTTGTTGGAAATATTATCTTCCGTGTTGGAGGATATGTTTATCGTTTCCTTATGGCTTCATTATTAGGGCCTGCAGCATATGGTATACTTGGTCTTACTACTCCTTTTCAAGGAATCTTTCAGATTTTAGCTGCTGGGGGTTTACCTCCTGCAATTGCAAAATATGCCGCTGAGTATAATGCATTAGAACAACAAGATCTTGCAAGACAAACAGTTTATACTGCATTGAAGATTATGGTTATTCTTGGTCTTGTTGTAGGTTTTATTATGGTTTTTATTGCAGCACCTTGGATTGCTTGTGACTTTTATAATAAACCAGCTGCTCTTTTACCTCTTCAAGCTGTAGGTTTAATTACTCCTTTCAGTGTTATTGTAGGTGCATTCAGAGGAGCATTCCAATCTGTATATAAAATGGAATATATTCTTTATACAAGAGCTATTGAACAAATTGTTATGATTTTAGCTGCTACTGCTCTTGTACTTATTGGACTTTCTACTTTTGGTGCAGTTTTAGGTTCTGTTTTAGGTTTTGCAGTCTCATCTGTTGCAGCAGTTTATATTTTTAAAAGATATATGGGTAAATATTTACCACCTAAAAGTCCTGATTTTGTTTTTACATTAAAACAAGAATTAAATCTTGCTAAAAGATTAGTATTCTTCTCTATACCTGTATCCATCACTGCACTTGCAGAAATGGGTATTTATAGTGCATGTACTTTACTTATGGGTGTATTCTTAACTTCCACTGCTATTGGTTACTTTACAGCAGCTGATCCTATTGCAAGATTACCATTAGTTGTTTCAATTTCTCTTGCAACTACTATCTTACCTGCTGCTTCTGAAGCATTTGCTACTAAAAATCAAGAACTCTTATCAAGATATGTCAGAGACACTTTTAAATATGGTATGTTCTTTGTAATTCCAATGTGTATTGGAATAGCTGTTTATGCATCTGAAATCCTTGGTCTTGTATACTTCACTAATTTAGAATATATTAATGGTGCACTTTCCCTTACTATTCTTGTTATTGGTATGACATTCTATTCTGTTTATTCAATGTCCTCAAGTATTGTTCAAGGTATTGGAAATCCAAGAATCCCAATGTATATCTTAATAGTAGGTACATTAATCACAATTGTAACAGGTTGGTATTTAATCCCTATTTATGGAATTGTAGGTGGTGCATTAGCTTCCACAATAGCTTCATTCTTAATGATGCTCCCAATGATTTATTTTACAACTAAATTAACTAATGTTCAATTACCATATACATTCATAACTAAAGTTGTAATCGCATCTATTGTAATGGCAATTCCTGCATTCATCCTCCCAAATACTAACATGGGATTATTAATTGGTATCATATTAGGAATCATAATCTATTTTGTCATGATTTTACTTTTAAAAACCTTATCCAAAAATGATGTAAATCAATTTAGAGGATTAGCAAATAAATCAGGCCCATTAAGTAACAAACTCAACAAATTATTAGATTTCGCAGAAAAATACACTCACGAATAATTGTAAAATTTTAAACTTAAAAATTATGATAATTTAAAGATTAAAATAATAAAAATCACGACAATTGACATTAATATGATAAATTTATGATAAAAATTTAAAATAGGTGAAAATTATGAGTTTCTTAAAAAAATTAGAAAAATTAGATTTATTTCATCCTTTTATCTTAGTATTTATCACTATTATTTTTCTTCTTATAGCAATTCCATCATGGACAATCATGGATGAATTAGTCCCACCTTATCCTCAATTATATATCTACATTGCTATAGGATTACTATTTTTCATTCTTGGAGTTTTATTTGTTAAATTTTCATTAAATAAATTTGAATTTTTCAATAGAATTAACTTAACTAAACCTAATAACCCTAATAACTCTAACTCTAATGAATCAAATAAAACAAAAACAAATGAAAATAATAATCAATTTATTGCAAAAAAATTATCTTTATTTGATAAATATTCCAAAGAAGAATTAATCATCGTTTCAATTGTAGTTATTGGTATTATTCTTCAAATAATAAATATAGCTCGTCTTGGTGGAATACCATTATTTAGTAGTGAATTGAAAGCAAAAGCAGCTACTAAAATATGGCTTATTTCTTATATTTTATTTTTACCTTCAATTAACATTCTTTTAGCTAAATTCAATAGAAAATCTCACTATCCTTTGTTAATTATAGGTTTAGGTCTTTTTGCTTTAACTGGTTATAGAACCACTCCAATAGCTATTTTATTATCAAGTTTTATTACTTTGTATTATACTCGTGAGTTTAAATTAAAATATCAAATTATTTTCCTTATTCTTATAGCTGTTTTACTCATTGTTATTGGATTTATTGCTGTTAATGCAATTGGTACTCAACATTGGAGATTAAATGCATTAGAACTTGTTTCTTACAGAGCAGGTTTCACATTAAAAATCCTTGATAGAGCTATTAATCGTCAACTTATTACTGCTGGAGCTTTATTTTACTCTACTTTAACTGGATTTATTTTTTCTGTAGATCCAAGAGTTTTAGTTGGTGAAGCAGTTCTTTCATATTCTCATTCAACTACCAGTACAATCTTTGGTCCTGCACTTCTTGATTTTGGTATTGTAGGAATGATTATTCAAATGTTTTTTATAGGAGCATTTTTAAAACTTTTACATTTTACACAAAAATATAAATTTGGTATTGTTACAGGTATTTATGGAGTTATTTTAGCTCAAACATTAATATGGATTGAAACTGGACCTACTGATTTTGTTGTTTGGTTATTCTATTTAGTTGGAATTATTATCTTAATCAAAACATTATACTCTATAAAATCTTAATTAAAAATTTTAAATTCTTAAATGATTATTATGAAAAAAAATTTAAATATTGCAATAGCTGCTGAGATAGCACCTGCTAAAACAATTATTCCTGTTTTAGAAAAATTAAAAGATTTAGATGCAGATGATAAATTAAATTTTAAAATCAATAAGATTATTGCACTTTATCATGGTCTTCCAGCTAAAGATTTACTTCAAGATTATTGTGATGAGTTTTATAGTATTGGTGAAGGTAGAAGAGGAACTCCAAAATATAAACTTCCTTTCTTAATTTTTAGAGATATTGTAAAATCGTACAATGCCCTCAGTGGAAAAGATATTGATTTACTCATCACTGTAGGTAATGCTGGAGATGTTAGAAAATCAATTGTAGCTGCTAATATTTTAAAAATTCCTATTTTACATATTGAACAAGATATTTATAATCCAATTGAAGTCATATCTCAAGCTAACATTGTCACTGTACCTAATGAGAAATATCTCACTATCCTTAAAGGATATGGTCTTAAAAATGTAGTTAATATTCATGGTTATCCTATGGTTAGCTATGTTTCAAATTATCTAAAAAAATCAACTATTAAAAATATTGAAGAAAGCTCTGATATTTTAGTGGTTTTAGGTGGAGACTTAAAGAAAAATCAATTGTCTCTTTTATTAAATGAAATCGCTAAACTTAATATGAATACTTTCATTGCACCATATAGATTTAGTCGTGATTATGTGAAAAGTTTAGTTAATTCACCTAATGTTAAGGTATTAAATCAATATGTGGATTTAATTTCATATCTTAAATCAACTAAAGTTTTGATATATGCTGCAGGTATGGGAATGACTATTGAAGCAGGACTTATGGAAGTTCCTTCTGTTAAAATAGAGGGTTTTCATAAAGAGCATGCAAGTGTTGATTTAGCTAAATCTTTAGGAATTCCTGTTGTAAAAATTGAAGATATTAAGAATGTTGATTTTGATTCTATTCATGTCGATTCAAAGAATCTTTTAGAGAGTAGTGAGATAGCTATTGATGAAATTGTAAATATTATTAATGATTTTGATTTTTCATCTAAAAGAAGTGGATTAAAAGTAGCTAAAAATATTTGGAATGTACGTAAAATTTACAGATAATTTTCTTAATAATTTCTAATTTTTTATAAATTTTTTATACTCTTTTTATGAAATTTTTCTAAAATTATGTAAAATTTTTTTAAAAATTTTTGTTCTTTATAAATTTTATTTTTATATTATTTT
>JAKSUE010000127.1 GCA_024409165.1 archaeon | reverse complement strand
TTTAATTATACAAACTTTATAGGACTTTTTGTATAATTAAATCTTTTATTTTTTTAAAATAATATATTATGAATTACTATTACTAATTTTATTTAATATTTATAATTACTAATAAAACTAAAAGGAGGTTAAACTATGGATTTTAATGATTATGATTATACAGAAGATATTGAAGATATTAATGATATTAATGATGTTGATAATAATAATTTAAATAGAATCGTATTAGATACAAGTGCTGTTATTGAAGGAAACATATTACAAATTATAGAAGAATTCAATCTAAATTACCCAGAAATCATAATTCCAGAAGCTGTAATTGCAGAACTTGAACATCAAGCGAATAATAATAGACCGACTGGTGTAAAAGGTCTTGATGAAATTAAAAATTTACAAGAATTATCTAATAAAGGTAAAATAGCTATTAAAATCACAGGTAGAAGACCAAGTAAATTTGAAAAGGACAATGCTAAACTTGGTGAAGTAGATAGTTTAATAAGAGATGTAGCTAAAGTTGAACTTGCTACTCTCATTTCAAGTGACAAAATCCAAGCTAAAACAGCTGAAGCTCAAGGAATCCCTGTTATTTACTATGCACAAGAATTTAAAGGAAACATGGAATTAGCTATAGAAAAGTTCTTTGATGAAGAAACAATGTCTGTTCATTTAAAAGAGAATGTAGTTCCAATGGCTAAAAAAGGTAAACCTGGAGAAGTTAGACTTATTAAATTATCAGATATTCCATGTACATACAAAGAATTAGAAGCATTTGCAGAAGAAATCCTTGAAAAAGAAAGATATGATCCTAAAACTTATATGGAAGCAGATATGGATGGAGCAACTGTTATTCAATCTAGAAATCTCAGAATCTCAATAGCAAGACCTCCATTCTCAGAAGCATTAGAAATCACTGCTGTAAGGCCTGTAGCTGAAGTATCTATTGATGATTATAATCTCTCTCCAGAACTCTTAGAACGTTTTAAAAACAGTGCAAGAGGTATTTTAATATCTGGTTCCCCAGGAGCAGGTAAAAGTACCTTCGCTCAAGCAATTGCTAAGTTCTATGATGAAGATATGAATAAAATTGTAAAAACAATGGAAACCCCAAGAGACCTCCAAGTTGCTGATACAATCACCCAATACTCCCCACTTGAAGGAGATATGGAAAATACAGCAGATATACTTCTCCTTGTAAGACCAGACTTTACAATTTATGATGAGCTCAGAAAAAACCACGATTTCTCAATCTTTGCAGATATGCGTCTTGCAGGTGTTGGAATGATTGGAGTAGTCCACGCAACCCGTCCAATTGATGCAATTCAAAGAATAGCAAACAGAGTAGATCTTGGTACAATCCCATCAATCGTAGATACCACTGTTTATATTGATAACGGTCAAATTGAAGCAATCTATGAAACAAAACTCACAGTTAAAGTCCCAACAGGTATGGAAGAGCGAGACCTCTCAAGACCTGTAATTGAAGTCCTTGACTTTGAAACAGGTGAATTAGTCAATGAAATCTATACCTACGGAGATCAAACCATTGTAATGGACATAGCTATGGTAGAACAATCAAAAATAGACAAAAGAAACAAAGAAAAACCACCAGTGTATGTCATAGCAGAAAAACAAATCCTTAAAATGCTTAAAAAAATAATCCCTAAAACCCCAATGGAAGTCTCACTTGTAAATGATAAAAGAGTCACCCTCTTTGTAAATAAAAAAGACATCCCTAAAATCATAGGTAAAGGTGGAAAAAGAATAGCAGAAATAGAACAAAAAATTGGCCTCAGTATTAACATAGATGAACTTGATAATGCCCCAAGTAGCTTTAAAGAACGTTTAGAAAGTAAATCTAAATCTAAAAAGTCAAAATCAAAATCCAAGTCTAAATCTAACTCTAAATCAAAGTCTAAAGTTAAAAAAGATGCAATGAAAGATTATTCTATGGATAATAATAACGATAATTCTAATCATGAATTTAAAGATTATTCCTTAAATTCCAATTCAGATAATGAATCCGAAGAAATAGCTCCTTACTATGATACCTTTGAAATCAACCCTGAATTTAGAGATAAACACATTGTATTACCAATTGGTAAAAACTTCGTTGGTAGAACCTTTGATGTTTCAATAGAAGACAAATTCTTATTTACAGCAACAATAGGTAAAAAAGGATATGTTAAATTGAATAAAAACATGGAAATGGCTTTAAATATTGCTGAAGCTACTGAAAATGGTTCAAGAATCATTGCAAAATACAGAGAAGAATAATTAAATATCATCTTATTTATTATTCTTTTTATTTAGTTCATAAATTTATATATTTGATTTTCAATAATTAATATTATATGGGGAAAAAATTCAAATTAAATACTAGATATTAATTGAGAGAATTTTTATTCTCTCTTTTTATTTCTATTTTTAATAATTCTATTTATTTTTACTATTTTTTATTTAATTATTATCTATAAACTCTTTTTTTATCATACTAACTAAAATAGTATATATAATAATAAACTTAAATTAAACTAACTAATAAAATAATGTATATAACTAACTGAGGTAAAATAATGAAAATAGGTGTTTCTGCACTAGCTACTGCTAAAGAGAAGTTTGAAAATGAATTAGATTATTATGCAGAACTTGGTTTAGATTGTGTTGAAATATTACATGATTTTCCAAATGATGAATTTGATATAGATATATTAAACTCCTATGATGTTAATTATTCAATTCATTCTCCTTTTAATGATGTTAATATTGCATCACTTGATAAACATATTAGAAAAACATCCATAGAAGAAATAAAGTCATCAATAGATCTTGCAAATAAAATAGATAGTGAGATTGTAGTTATTCATCCTGGTAAAATCACTTATGGTGCAAGACCATACGAAGATAAAGTATATGAACTTAATGATCAAGCTTTCAAAGAATTATCAATTTATGCAAATGATGCAGGTGTTTATCCTTGTTTTGAAAATATGCCTGACATTGAAGGTTTCATGTATAAAGATATAAATCAACTTAATAAAATAATAGAAGAAGTTGATGGATACATGACTCTTGACCTTGGTCATGCACATACTAATGACTATGTTCCAGAAGACCTTTACTTCGATAGAGTAAAACACATTCACGTACATGATAATGATGGAAGTGATGATACACATGTCACTTTAGGAGAAGGAACTTTCAATTTAAACAACTTCTTTGATTACTTTGCTAAAAAACAATATGGAGATATATATTTACTTGAGTTACATAGTAAAGAATCAATAAAAAACAGTTTAGAATTTATCAAAAATTTATAATTATTTTTATTAATGTAATTTTTTATCAAAAATTTATATATTAAAATAAGTATATAATTTATCATAACTTAAAAAGTGATTTTTATGAAACTAAATAAAATTTTATTTATTCTAATAATATTACTTACGGGTTCTATCATAATAGGATCAAGTTTTGCTGCTGATACTGATATTGCAGTAACTGATTCTTATGATGGTCCTATCTCTGTAGATATTGATGGAACAATTAATGATGCTGTTTATGGTGAAAATCTTACAGGTCATGTAGATACTCATGGTCATAATGGTACAGTTAATTTTCAATTATTTTCAGGTAGTGCCAAACCTATTTCAGTTAATGTTTTAGAAGATGGGAACTTTATTTTACCAATTAATAATTTGATTCCAGATATCTATGATAACGCACATATTTCATTTATTTCTAATGATAGAACCATATATGGTGGAAATAATGTAACTTTCACTATAGATAAAGCTCAAGCTACTGTTGAAATTATTTATGAAAATTACTCATATCTTAATAAACCTGAAAATGGTTTATTTAAACTTTCTAAATATGCTGAAGGAGATTTCATATCAATTGATTATTTTTATGATAATTGGGATTTCTATACAAGTACATTAGTTTTTAATGGAGAAGGTATTTTTGACTATCCTGATTTAAAACCAGGCCTTCATGGTCTTGTTATTGATTGGGTACAATCTAATTATTATGATTACACTAGTCAACCTGCAATAATTAATGTTTCTAAAGAAACACCATTCTTCACAGCAGATATTAATCCTGAAGACCCTGGAGAAAATAAAATCGTTTGGGGAGACAATGTTACTGTCTATTTCTATGCATTATATCAAAATTTAACTGGTGAATTCTCTTATACTATTGATAATGAAACCTGGATTCCTATTGAAGGATATGAAGGAAATTTCACCTTTGGTTCAGATTTAGATGCTGGAAACTACATCCTCTTTGTTAAATACTCTGGTGATGATATCTATGATGAATTCATATTAGAAAATCCATTTATCATTGAAAAACGCCCTGTAATTATTTCTATTGGGGATATTGTTGGAAATCCAGGTTCTAAAACTAAAGTAACTGTTAAAGTTGTTGATGATAGAGGAATTCCTGTTGAAGAAGGCTTTATTACTATTGTAATTAATGGTAAAAAATACACTGCTAATGTAAAAGACGGAATAGCTATTGTTGAAATAGAACTCCCTTCACAAGGTAAATACATTGCTGAAGCATTCTTTGATGGTGGATATAGCAATTATGCTAATGGATCTGTTATTTTCACTATAGATTCTAATCCAGTTACAGATAATTCAGATTCAATTAATGCTAATGTAATGGAAAACACAGGTAATCCATTACTTATTTTATTAATCGAATTAGCTACAATAGGTATTGGATCTTTAAAACGTAAATTATAGAGATTTTTATCTCTACTTTTTTTATTTTTAATTTTTTTAAATTTTATTTTTAAGTCATTTTACTATTTTAATCTTCTTTTTTTATATTAAATTTTTAAAATTAA
>JAKSUE010000126.1 GCA_024409165.1 archaeon | reverse complement strand
TGAAGAATTACTTAAAGCATATTATGCTAAAGGTTATAATAAATCTATTCATAAAAGAGATAATCAGATATTAATTAAAGAAAATGAAGATGAACTTGATAAAATTAATGTAAGTAAGATTGATGATATTTTAATTATAGGTAAAGGGTCTATAAGTTTTGATGCTTTACGATTAATTTCAAAAAATAATATTAAATTAATGTCTATAGACTATTTTGGAAATATTGATTATATTTTAGAATATCCTATTTATGAAAATTTGTATTTAAAAAAGCAACAATATAAATTTAGTGAAAATAATAATGGTTTAAAAATTGCTTGTGAAATGATTAAATCAAAAATTTTAAACCAAAAATTCACAATTAAAACACTGAATAAACGTAAAAATATTGATTTAATCAAAGATAAAGAATTTAAAATTAATGAATGTATTAATGAATTAAATAAGATGAAATTTACAACTAAATCTAATGTTGAGAAATCTAAAATGAAAATAATGGGCGTTGAAGGTAAAGCTTCTAAGGAATATTGGGAATGCATTAGTCATTTATTATCTGAAGATTTAGGTTTTTATGGAAGAAACAAAAGAAATTCATCAGATATTACTAATATGATGTTAAATTATGCTTATGCAATCCTTGCATCTCAAATTACAAAATCTTTAGTAAGTAATGGTTTAGATCCTTTTTGTGGATTTTTACATTTTGATAGTAAAAATAGAACAAGTTTAACCTTTGATTTAATTGAAGAATTTAGGCAACAATTAGTCGATAAAGTAGTTTTTTATTTATTAAATACTAATCAAGTATCCATTAATGATATTGATAAAAGAAATAATAGTATCAAATTAGAAAAGAGAAAATTAATCATATCTTCAGTTCTTAATAAATTAAACTCTAATATTAATTATAAAGATTCAAATGTATCTTATTCAGAAATTATTGATTTACAATCCAAAAAATTAGTAAATACTTTAGAAATGGTGAAAAATATGATGGATTTTATTTAAGAGGGTAATAATTATTCTTAATTTTATTTTTTATTTTTTCAACACAGTAATCTTTATTTATATGTTTATTAATAGTTCACAAGTAAACTATTTAAATAAAGATAATAAAACTAATAAAAAAATAAGTTATCTACAAAAAATTAAACTTAATTATTTACGAATCTCATTAATTTTATTTTTTAATTCTTCTTTTACGAGTTTTACACATTCTTCTCCAACTTCACCTAAACGGAATGGATCAACAGCTACAAAATCTGAATCTTCAAGGACTTCAAAAACAGCTACAGTGTCTGCAACTTCAATTCCTTTTGCTTCTAAGATTTTATTTACACACATTCCAGCACAACCGTTAATTGCAATAATTGGGAATTTTTTAAGCATTTCGTTATTTGCTCCTTCTATATCTGCTGATGTTGAACCCATACAAATAGAAATTACATCTTCCATTTCTGCTTTACAATCTCCATTTGCAACACGAGATACAAGTCCGTTAGGACTCATTCCATTACATGATGCTAAAGCTATTTTTTCCATATTATTCCTCCAAATGAATAAAAATTATATATTATAATCGTTTCCAGTTAATTCTTTAGCTATTTTATAAGTTTCTTCTTTAGAATTCGCTGAAATAGTGATTCTTTGATATCCTTTAGGGCCATGAACAATATAATTACTGTTTATATATTCTTTAAGTGGTTCTTGAGGTTTAGGACCTTCGTAATCACCAACAGGAATTTCTAAAGCATATTTATGTTGAAGTTTTGATTCTAATTTATTTATGTCACAATCACCAGTTATAAGGTCGATTAAGAGATTTAATGGACTAAATCCAGTACATGCATAGGATAGATATCTGGTTCCACTTGGACGTGTATTAACTTCAATTGCATAAACTTTGTTGTGTGTTGGAGAATAAATTAAGTCAATATCAAAAGTTCCTTCACATTTAAGACCAATAGCTATTTTTTTAGCAATATTTCTAATATCTTCATTATCATAGTCAAATTCACAAGGTCCTGTTCTAAGTCTTGCAATTGGGTGAATACCTTCTAAATTAGTGTCCCCTTTATAAACAGGAACTAAAGGAACATAGGTATTATTCCAACAAATAACTTCGATAGATACTTCGCATCCTTCAATAAACTCTTCAATTAATGCAGATTCAAAATTAGAGAAATATTCTTCAACATCAGCGTAATTATCAGTTATACAAATATCCTTTCCACCTTGACCTTCACCTTGTTTAAGTACAATAGGGAAATTAAATCCTAAAGTGCTGATAAAACCATCTTCATCATTAAAATCAGATTTATTTAATATTTTAGCATTTGGAACATCAAGACCAATTGATTTAAAGAATTCTTTAGTTTTAATCTTATCAGAAGCAATACTGACTGCATTTACATTAGAAAAAACAACAGGAATATCATGTTCTGCTTCGATTTTCTCCTTCATACGAGCCACATCTATAAGAGGAGGATCAATACCAATTAATGGAATAATCCCATCAACGTCTTCCTCAATAGCTACTCTCATAGGTTCATCAAATCCACGAGGAACAATATAATACTTAGTTGCCAAATCTAAATGAGGAGCATTTTCATTAGATTCAGTTAAAATACTCTCAATACCAACTTCATTAGCATGATAAGCAACATCATCAAATAATCTTGATCCAATAAATAAAATTTTCATAAAAATCACAATATAAAAATAATCATATAGTTGATAATATCTAAATATAACTCAAAGATAACATCAATACAACAATACTAAAATAATTCAATAAGCACCTTAATTAAATCATCACAAGTTTCTTTAACCACATCTGACAAATCAAAAGATAAATCCATACTTTTAGGTTCTATTCCAACAAATAATATCTTAAAATCATTATTAACACCTTCACAACTTTCAAGATATTTAATAAGGTATTTTAAAGACATAGAATGAGTTGAAACGCTCAAATTAACAATATTTTCCTTTGAAACAATATTAATATCACCAGGTTTCATATTCATAAGACTTGCATCAATAATAAGAATATGACTTGGATTAATTTTTTTAATAGAACCTGTAAAATTCTCAGGAACAGAACCTGCATTTATTAAATATATATTATCTATATCACCGATAGAATCAATATCATTTAAATCACCAGATTCTTTTAAATCACAAAGACGATTAATAATATAAGGACCTAAACCATCATCTCCACGAATATCATTACCTATACCTAAAATAACCAACTTAGAATATCCATCTAAAAATTCCTTTAAATCACAACACACATCATCACTTATTTTAGACATTTTAACACCCATTATCAATTATTTTAGTTCTAATTGTTTCAATACCTTGACCCATAACATAAGAAAGTTCAATTTCTAAAATATCATCGAATCCAATAGCTACTTCATCAATTGGAATTAAAAGACAAGGATTTAACATAGGACTTGGTCCTGAAATGATATTATCATTTAATTTAGTAAAAGTAGTTAATTTAATTCCATTCACAATAACCCTATTCTCAACTTCATCAACTTTATCAACTTCGTCAACTTCATCAAATAATCTTTCAGACAATTTAAACTTAATATTCTTTGAAAAATTCTCATCAATATCATCTAAAAAATCAAACTCACTAAAAACCACAGAATCAGATAAAACTTCATATTTTGGATTAGCCCCCTTATCTTCATACTGAATAAAAGGAGATTTCATATAAATAAGTTCAGCAGAGTTTATAATCCCTTGAGGAATAATCTTACCATCCTCTTTTAAAAAATTCTTTGCATAATTCAATACAGGAACTTCCTCTTCATCAATAAGACCAGTATCTAACATTTCACAAATGATTAAATCAGCTTTATAATCAAAATCAAAGCCAATAACATCAGAGCAATAAACCTCAATATTATCAAATTCAGCTAAATTCTCTTTTGTATATTTAATTATTTTTGAATTTAAATCAATAGCTATTATCTTATCAAAATAATCTTTCGCAAAATAACTTAAAACACCACTTCCACAACCTAAATCAAAGGCAATTTTAGAATTATCTTCTAAATTAGAATCTAATTCACTATCTAAATTAGAATCATTTAAATCATTTCCAAAATCATCAATAGCTTCTTTAAAAACAGCAAGTCTTTCTGTATCTTTCAATAGATTTAAATGATAAGAAGTAGCTTTAAATTTCATAAAATCACAATATTAAAAAAATAAAATAATAAAATTAAACTAAAATCCATAATAATTAGATAAATTAATTAACAACTAATCATCATCTAATAATTAATTGTTATAATAATAAAAATAAAAAAAGTAAAAAATGAAAAGATTTTACTTAGTGAACATGAGAATGGCCATGAGCATGGCTATGTTCAGGGTCTAAAGACTCACCGTTTGCAGTACTGGTGAGTTTTACATGTTCTACACCTTTAAGTTTCATCATCTTTTCAGTTAAGTCTCTAATTTGATTAACATCACCATTTACAACAATAACTTCCATACAGTATTTATCAGTCATGTGAATATGCATACTTGCACTGATTTCTTCTCTGTAACCATGTTGAATTTCAGCTAAGTTTTCCATAACTCCTGTGTAATGGTGATCATAAATAGTAGTAATAACACCAATTCTTTGACCTTCCATTTCATTCATCCATTGGTATCTTACAATATAATCATTTAAAGCATCTCTAATTCCTTTAGAACGAGAGGAATAACCTCTATCTTGTAAAACTTCATCAAAATCAGATAATAATTTCTTTGGTAGTGACATACTAATTCTCATCATTATAATAATCCCCTAAATTAATTATAATAATAAAGTATTAACTTAATTTAATAACTTAATACATT
>JAKSUE010000125.1 GCA_024409165.1 archaeon | reverse complement strand
AAAAATCTTAATTTTGTTCGTAATAATTATAAGTAATTAATTTAATAAATAATATTGAGGATATTATAGTTTTTTAGAGGTATTATTGTTATGGTTGATTTAGATTTAAGTAAATATGGTATTACCAAAACAACTGAGATTATTCACAATCCAAGTTATAAATTCTTATTTGAAGAAGAGATGAAAGATGATTTGGATTATTATGAAAAAGGTGAATTAACTAATTTAGATGCTGTAAATATTAAAACTGGTATTTTTACAGGTCGTTCTCCAGATGATAAATATATTGTAATGGATGAAAAGTCTAAAGATACAATATGGTGGACTTCTGAATCTTATAAAAATGATAATCATCCAATGTCTGAAGAGACTTGGGAAATTGTTAAGGATATAGCTATTAAAGAATTGTCAAATAAGAGATTATTTGTAGTTGATGCTTTTTGTGGAGTTAATAAAAGTACTCGTATGGCAATTCGTTTTATTGTTGAAGTTGCATGGCAAGCTCATTTTATTAAAAATATGTTTATTAGTCCCTCTGATGAAGAATTAGAAAATTTTGAACCTGATTTTGTTGTATTTAATGCATCTAAAGCTAAAGTTGAAAATTACGAAGAATTGGGATTAAATTCAACTACTTGTGCTGCTTTTAATATTTCAAGCTGTGAACAAGTTATTATTAATACTTGGTATGGTGGAGAAATGAAAAAAGGTATATTTTCAATGATGAATTATTTCCTTCCATTAAAAGGAGTAGCTTCAATGCATTGTTCTTCTAATACTGATTTAAATGGTGAAAATACTGCAATATTCTTTGGACTTTCAGGAACTGGTAAAACTACTTTATCAACAGATCCTAAAAGATTACTTGTTGGAGATGATGAGCATGGTTGGGATGATGAAGGAGTTTTTAATTTTGAAGGAGGTTGTTATGCAAAAGTAATTAACCTTGATAAAGATTCAGAACCTGATATTTATAATGCAATTAAACGTAATGCTCTTTTAGAAAATGTCACTGTTAATGATGGAATAATCGACTTTGATGATGCAAGTGTCACTGAAAATACCAGAGTTTCTTATCCTTTAAATCATATTGAAAATATTGTTCCTATAGCATCTGTACCTTCTGCTAATAATGTAATTTTCTTATCTGCAGATGCATTTGGCGTTCTCCCACCTGTTTCTATTTTATCTCCTGAACAAACTGAATATTACTTCTTATCAGGTTTTACTGCTAAATTAGCTGGGACAGAACGTGGAATCACAGAACCAGTACCTACCTTTTCAGCTTGCTTTGGTCAAGCATTCCTTGAACTTCACCCAATAAAATATGCTGAAGAACTTGTTAAAAGAATGAAAGAAAGTGGAGCTAAAGCTTATCTTGTTAATACTGGTTGGAATGGAACTGGTAAAAGAATTTCAATTAAAGATACAAGAGGAATTATTGATGTAATCCTTAATGGAGACATTAATAAAGCACCTACAAAAGAAATACCTATCTTTAATCTTGAAGTTCCAACAGAACTCACAGGAGTTAATGATAAAATCTTAGACCCTCGTGACACATATGAAAACTCATCACAATGGGAAGAAAAAGCTATAAACTTAGCATCAATGTTTATTAATAACTTTAAAAAATATGAATCTAATAAAGATTCCAAAGAATTAATTAAATTTGGCCCTCAATTAAATAATTAAACTTTAAATTAATTAATAAATTTATTTTATTTTTTTATTTAATTGGGATTGTCCTATTTTTATTTTACTTTTTTTATTTTTTATTTTACTTTTTTGTCGTTTTTTGTTTAACTATTTGTCATTTTTTATTTTACTTTTTTGTCGTTTTTTGTTTAACTATTTTGTCATTTTTTATTTTACTTTTTTATTTTATTTTTTTAATATCAATAATTTTTATAATAAAATTTAATAAATACTTTAAATAAATATTAAACTAATATATGATATTTTTATCTAATTTATCTGGTTATGATTAGATAATTTTCATTTATTATATTTATTATATTCATTCATGGAGATATTATTTTGACAAATAAAGAAATTCCTAAAGATTATGACCATACTGCAGAGCAGAAATGGCAAAAGAAATGGGAAAAGGATGAAGTATATAAATTTATTGGCGATGGTACTAGACCTCGTTATGTGATTGATACTCCTCCTCCATATCCAACAGGTCTTTTGCATATGGGTCATATCTTAAATTGGGCTTATATTGATTTTAATGCAAGATATAGAAGAGAAAAAGGTATGGATGTATTATTCCCTCAAGGTTGGGATTGTCATGGTCTTCCTACTGAAGTAAAAGTAGAGGAAACTCACAATATTAAGAAAAATGATGTTACAAGAACAGAATTTAGAGAAATGTGTGTTGACTTGACTCATGATAATATTGAGAAAATGAGAGTACAGATGAATTCTGTTGGTTTCTCTCAAGATTGGTCAAGAGAATACATTACTATGACACCTGAATACCGTAAAAGAACTCAATTATCCTTTTTAAAAATGTATGATCAAGGATTAATTTATCAAGGTATTCACCCTGTAAATTGGTGTCCTCGTTGTGAAACTGCTATTGCTTTTGCTGAGGTTGAATATTCAGATAATACTACTTTCTTAAATTATGTTAATTTCCCACCTGCTAATGTTCCTGATGATGTATTAGCTAATGTTGAAGGTAACTCTTATGTAAGAGCTGCAGATTTCCCAGATAAAGCAGATGCATCTGTTCCTGGTGTTTTAATTGCTACTACTCGTCCTGAACTTATGGCTGCTTGTGTAGCTGTTGTAGTTCACCCTGATGATGAAAGATACAACTCTTTACTTGGTAAATATGTAGAAGTTCCTTTATCTGGACAAAAAGTTAAAATTATTGCTGATGAAGAAGTAGATCCTGAATTTGGTACTGGTGCAGTAATGATTTGTACTTTTGGGGATAAAACTGACGTAGCTTGGGTTAATAAATACGATTTAGATGTTATTGAAGCTATTACTGAACAAGGTTTATTAACTGAAGCTTCTGGAAGATTCGAAGGTATGGAACTTAAAGAAGCTAAAGGAAAAGTCATTGAAGCTTTAAAAGAAGAAGGTTACTTAACTAAACAAGAAGAAGTTGACCAAAATGTAGGTCAATGTTGGAGATGTAAAACTCCTATTGAGATTCTTGTTAAAAAACAATGGTTTGTAGCTGTTACTAAAATGATTGATGAGATTAAAGAAGCTGCAGAAGAAATGAGATGGGTTCCAGAACATATGAAAAGCCGTTTAATGAACTGGGCTGACTCTATGGAATGGGATTGGTGTATCTCAAGACAAAGATTATTTGCAACTCCAATTCCTGTTTGGTATTGTAAAGACTGTGGTAAAGTAATCCTTCCATCTCCTGAACAATTACCAATTGACCCTACTGTAGATAAACCTCTTGAAGCATGTGAATGTGGATGCACAGAGTTTATTGGTGAAGAAGATGTTTTAGATACTTGGATGGATAGTTCAATCTCTCCACTTTCTGTTGCTGGATGGCCTGAAGAAGGTTATGAAAACATTTTCCCATCTAATATCCGTCCACAAGGTCACGATATTATCAGAACTTGGGCTTTCTATACAACTCTCCGTTGTTTAGCTCTCACTGGTAAAAAACCATTTGATGATATTGTAATTAATGGTATGGTATTTGGTGAAGATGGTTTCAAAATGAGTAAATCTCGTGGAAATGTTACTGGTCCTGAAGAAGTTATCTCTGAATATGGTGCTGACCCACTCAGATTATGGGCTGCTAACAGTGTCCCTGGTTCTGATGTAGCATTTGATTGGAAAGATATTAAACATGGTTTTAAATTCTTACGTAAATTCTGGAATGCATTTAGATTTGTAAGTATGCACATCTTTGACGATGAGTCTAAAGAAGCAATTTCAAGTGATGCAGATGCTATTAAAGCTAATTTAAATCCTATGGATAAATGGATTTTTGCTAAATTCATGGCAGTAAATAAAGTTGTAGATGAAGCTTACGCAGATTATAATTATGCAACTGCAATTAATGCTATTGAAAAATTCGTATGGCACGATTTCTGTGATGAATACATTGAAGCTGTAAAATATAGGCTCTACAATGATGAAGTCCCAGAAGAATCCAGAATTGCTGCAAAATACACTTTAAGAACTATTATAAGAGATTCCTTAAGTTTACTTGCTCCATTTGCTCCATTCTTCACAGAAGAAGTTTACCAATACTTTGATTTAGAAGATGAACAATTAAGTATCCACAATACTCTCTGGCCAGCTATTGACCCAGAATTAGATAACGAAGATGCAATTACTAAAGGTGACTTAGCTATTAAACTCATTGGAGAAATCAGAAGATTCAAATCTGCTTCTAAAATCCCATTAAATGTAGAAGTAGCTAATGTAAATGTCTACCCAGATAGTGCAGAAGCAAACCTCAAAGAAGTCTTAGAAGAATTTGCTGAAGTTATCAGTGGAACCTTAAAAATCAAAGATTTAGATATTAAATCTGGTAAACCTGAAGTCCATGAAAAAGTCGTTGAAATTGAACCAAACATGGCTAAAATTGGACCAACCTTCAAAGCAAACGCAGGTCAAGTAATAGGATACATTAAATCCACAGCTCCTGAAGAAATAGCTGCTAAACTTGCAGAAGACGGTGAAATAGCTATTGCTGACAGTGTAATCACTGAAGAATTCTTAAACATGAAAAAAGAAGTAGTCGGTGCAAGTGGTAAAAAAGTAGACGTATTACAAAACGAAGATCTTGGAATCATATTAGAAGTTATGAGATAATTTTTCTCATAATTTTTACTTTTTTTATTTTTTTTAATTCATTGTAATATTTATTTTATTTTTTTATTATTTTTTTATTATTTAATTATTTTTTAATTGTT
>JAKSUE010000124.1 GCA_024409165.1 archaeon | reverse complement strand
ATTTAAAAAAATAGTTAAAAAAAATAAAAAGAGTAAAAAAATTAAAAAAATTAATAATTAAAAAGCTATTAAAAATAATTAAATTTAAAAGAACTCCCTATATTTTGAATATGCTTGATAAAATATAAAAATACCAAATATTAATAAAATAATTCCAGGGAAAATAGCGAATACAATATATGGAATCAAATGCATTTCAGCTAAAATCCATAAAATAGCATAAATAATAATAAAAGCACCTACAAGCATTCCAAGCTTAATTAAAATAGGTCTATAATCAAAAGGAATTCCACCAGGTCTACCAAACATAAATTCACCACCTTTAAGTTATAAATTAGTTTTTATAGTTAAATATAAATTAGATTTTTTAAGTATTTAAATCTTTTAAAATTGAACAAAAGAATATGAAAAACTAAAAATCTTAATGAATGAATAATAATTAAAATAAAGGTAAAATAAACAAATATAGAATAAAAATAATAATGAACAAAATAATAAAATAAACTAAAAATATTATACTAACTAACAAAAAACTAAAATAATATATATGATAATTATACAAAATAACAATATTGAATAATTAATAGGTTTTTGAAAAAATGAAAATTGTTATTATCGGTGGTGGAGCTGGAGGAATGCCAACAGCTTCAAATATAAGAAAGTACGACAGTGAAGCAGAAATTACAGTTATCACAAGAGATAACAAAGTATCTTACTCTCCTTGTGCAATTCCTTATGTATTATCAAATAAAATTACTTCATTTGATGATATTGTTATGAAAAGTCCTGAGGATTATAAAGAAAAAAACATCAATGTTTTAACTGAAGCGGAAGCAACAGCTATTGATGCTGAAGCTAAAATAGTAACTTACACTCACGAAGGTAAAGAAAAAACAATAGAATATGATAAATTAGTTTTAGCTACTGGAGGAAATCCATTCATACCTCCTATGAAAGGTGTTGACCTTGATGGTGTATTTAGAATAAGAACTATTGATGATGGAAAAGCAGTAGAAGAATGGGCTAAAAACTGTAAAAATGCTATTGTAACTGGTGCTGGATTAATTGGAATTGAAATTGCCTATGCATTTAAAGAAATGGGAATTAATGTAACTCTTACTGAAATGATGCCTCAAATCGTACCAAGATCTCTTGACCCTGATATGGCAAAAATCATTGAAAAATATCTTGAAAAAGAAGGTATTAATATTGCTTTAGGACAACCTATTACTGAACTTAAAGGTGAAAATGGAAAAGTTACAGGTGCAGTATTTGGTGATGGAACTGAAGTAGATTGTGATATGGTTATTTTAGCTACAGGTGTAAGAGCTGAACTTGGACTTGCTAAATCTATTGGTTGTGAATGTGGTAGATGGGCAATAAGAGTAAATGACAGAATGGCTACCTCTGTTCCTGATGTATTTGCTGTAGGAGACTGTGTAGAATCCTATGATGCAATCCTCAGATCACCAACAATCTCACAACTCGGAACAACAGCTATTAGACAAGCAAAAACCTGTGCACAAACAATTTGTGGTAAACGTTCAAGATTCAATCCAGTTCTTAACTCAATGGTCTCTAAAGTAGGAAACCTTGAATTCGGTGCTGTAGGACTCACAACTACCTTTGCACAACAAAACCGTATCAGAACTGTAACTGAAAAAGTAGAAGCACTCACAAGAGCAAGATACTATCCAAATGCAAAACCAATGAATGTAAAAGTCATCTGTGACATAGACGGAACCATCATAGGATGCCAAATCATTGCAGAAGAAAGAGTAGCTGAAAGAATTGATACAATGACCTTAGCAATCACAGAAGAACTCACTTGTTTTGAATTAAGTAATATGGAATTTGCTTACGCACCTCCTGTATCAATGGTAACTGACCCACTTGTAATTGCAGTAGAAGAAGTAAGTAAAAAATTCAATTAAACCAACTATAATTTAAAATATAACATATAAACCTAAGATATAACTTATAAATTTAAAAAACTATTTAAAATTTAAAATATATAACTAATTATAATAAAATTAAAAGGAGGAAAAAGTATGGCTGTAGGTAAAGAAGTTTTAAAAACAATTATAACCTTAATTACTACTGCTTTTGCATTAGTGGCTGGTTTAGCATGGAACGATGCAATTCAAGCATTAATTAATACCTTTATGGAATCTGGTAGTGCACTTACCGGACAAATCGTATATGCAGTTATTGTAACTATCATTGCGGTTATTGTAACTCTCTTATTAGGTAGAGCTGCTGGTAGAGCAGGTATAGAACTTGATGAATAATTATTAAAGTTAATTATTACTAATTTAAATAATTACTAAATTTTTTAACTTTAATTATTATTTATTTTTTATTTTAAAAATAAAATAACTCTTTTTTTAAAATTTAAATACTTTAAAATAATAGTTTCCAAGTAAACTATTAAAAAAATAGAAAAATAAAAAAATAGCTATGAAAAATAAATTTAAAAAAATAGAATAATAGAAAAATAAAAAATAGTTAAAATAATTAACTATTCATTAAAATCTTACAAAATATAATTAGATAAGTAATAGAATTAGATAAATCTTGCACCGTCTTCAAAACCAATGATGACTTTATCTACCATTTCAGTAAATAAACCATTTTCAACTACACCTGGAATAGCATTTAAATCTTTTTCCATGTGAATTGGGTTTTCAATAGCACTAAATGCAACATCTAAAATAAAATTACCATTATCAGTAATTACAGGACCATCTTTTAATTGGCCCATTCTAATCTCAGGAACTCCACCCATATCTTTTAAAGCTTTCATAACAGGAGTTACAGATTCTGGAATGATTTCAACAGGAAGTGGGAAAGCACCAAGAGTATCAACAAGTTTAGAACTATCTGCAATTACAATAAACTCTTTAGCAGAGTAATCTACAATTTTTTCTAAAGTATGTGCAGCTCCTCCACCCTTAATAAGATTGAATTTAGGATCAATTTCATCTGCACCATCAACAGCTAAATCAATTTCATGTTCATCTAAAGTAGTAACAGGAATATTAGCTGCTTTAGCAAGTAAAAAAGATTGATAAGAAGTTGGAATTCCCATAACTTCAATTCCTTCAGAAGCTACTCTTTTACCAACTGCCTCAATAAAATAATGAGTAGTAGAACCAGTTCCAAGTCCTAAAATTTGACCATCTTTTACTTCACCAGCTGCAAGATAACCTGCATCTTTTTTCATTTGACTCATAATAATCATTTTCCAATATAATAAGTAAATAGTAAAAATACTTTATAAAAATAGTATGTTTTTAAATATATTTATAGTTTAAGATAATTTAAAAAATATAACTAATAACCTTATAGAAATGGTAAAATAAAAGTAAACAGTAAAAATAGTAATAAATAATGTAAAAATAAAAAAGAAAAAAAGAAAAAATAATTTAAATAAATTTGTTAATTACAAATTAAAGCCTAAATTATTTAAGTAAATATTTATGTGACCAATTGAATTTCTCTTTACCACAAGTACCACAAAAATCGCTATCACAATATTTACATGTGAATTCTCTTTCGTGAACACCTTTTGGGTTTTTCTTCAAACAATTAAATCTATGACATTTAGGACAGTAATTAAAAAATGTTTTAGTGTGCCATTTATAACTATAATGACAACCGCAACTCGGTTTTGATTTCATAGTGATCTTTTCAGGAATATAATTAGAATCTTCTAATTTATTACGTTCCGCCTTATTTAAATCACTATAAACAATCTTTACTTTAACGACATTCTTATTTAATTTAATTTTCCATTTTTTATAATCAATTTTATAAATACGAATGTCTCCATTTTTATAATAACAAACAATATAATCCAAATCATGATTAAAAGCATGTTTATTTAATTGTTTGTATTTAAAATATAAAGTATGACCTTTAATTTTAATTTGGTCTGCACCAATTGTTTTAGTATAAGTTTTAGAATCAACTTTATGTGTGTATGTAGCTGCACTTGCAGTTGATAAACAAATAGAAACCACTAATAAAAATAATACTAATACTAGTATTTTTCTATAATTCCACATAAATCTTGCCTCCTTTTATTTATTTAAAAAACTTTTCAAGTCGAGCATTGCTTAAAACTTGATAGCCACTTCTAAATAAATCGGTAGAGCTTTTAGACCGATTAATAATGCATACTAACACCTCATTATTTTTACACTCATATAAATAATCTAAAAAGATTATTGTATTTAGTTTATTACTTATAGTATATAAATTAATACTAAGTTATTTAAAAAATATCCGAAAAAAATAAGAAAAAACATGAATAATTTTCAAAAATCACACAAAATTTATAATAAAATTTTATCATAACATTGTTTTATTTGTAAATATGAATAAAATTACAACATCAATAAAAGTGTAAAAAGTAACTAAAAATAAAAACTCAGGGGGAATTTACTTTCCTCGGAAAAAAACAGAATCCTGTGGACTGGAACATTTTTTCTCCGGCAACTCTTCTAGAAGAATTCAAATCAAAGGGAATCGTAAATACCTTTCCTAAAAAGCCTGTTTCCCTAGCAACGGAAATAAAGGAATGTACTTTAAAATCCCACAGGTTTGTTATAGTCCGAATGTTTGATGAAGATCCAAGCCGCTATACGGATTCCCACATTGCTTCTCATTTTACAGACAATGTAGTGGAGGGAGCTAAAATTGCAGCAAAGGCCTTTGAAGCTGAAGGACTTGCTTTTGTAGTTCCAAAAAAATCCGATTTCTCAATCAGTGAAGAACTCATTGAAGGAAACAAAATTGTTACCGCAACTGCAGACAATACAAAATACCCTGCTGGTTTCATACACTGCCTTATGAGGGCCGTAAGAAAAGTTTCAAAGATTCCTGAATATGAAAATTTTTCTTCGGTCAACCACA
>JAKSUE010000123.1 GCA_024409165.1 archaeon | reverse complement strand
AATTTAATTAAAAGTTAGTTTTAAATTAGTTAAAATTAGTTAAAATTAGTTATAATATCTTTTTTTAATTAGAAAAATAGTATTTAAATTCATTTTTATAAATCCACTTGGTGATGTGGATTTATAATGAACAATTGCTTTTCGTGTGTTTACAACACAATTAAAATCTAATGATTTGTATTAAAAATTATGTTTTCTTATTTTATAAATGTTTTTGTTTTTGTATTTTTTGGCTTTTTATAAATTATTATTTTATGGATTCTAAATTTATTATTTATTTAAAATTTATTAAATATTGCTTTAATAATAAAAACCTTAAAATACTAATAAAAACATATTTTATATTACTATGGAATTAATGTAATCTAAGTTAATTAGATTAGGAATTAATTCAATTTTATTTAAAATTTATAAAGGGATTTTATGAAAAATGTAGAAGAATATATTGGTGAAATATTAAAAACTCGTAAAGTTCATTTGACTTTAATTGATCCAGATGAACAAACTCCTGATGAAGCAGTTGCAATAGCTAAAGCTGCAATTGCTGGTGGTTCTGATGGTATTATGTTAGGTGGTTCTACTGTGGACTCTGAGTCTTTAGATGGAACTGCAAAAGCTTTATCTGAAAATATTGATTTACCTATTATTTTATTTCCAGGAAATACTAATGGTGTAAGTAAATATGCTGATGCTTTATTCTTTATGAGTTACTTAAATTCTAACAATCCTTACTGGATTATTGGAGCTCAAGCTTTATCTACCCCTGCTGTTAAAAAATCTGGTGTAGAATGTATTCCTATGGGTTATGTTGTAGCTGAACCTGGTGGGACTGTTGGTTGGGTAGGAGAAGCAAGATTATTACCTAGAAACAAACCAAAAATCGCTGCAATTTATGCAATGGCTGCTGAAAACTTAGGTATGAGATATTACTATCTTGAAGCAGGTTCTGGTGCAGATCAACCTATTCCTCCTGAAATGATTGCTTATTCTAAAAAAGCAACTGATAACATGGTTATTGTTGTTGGTGGAGGAATCCGTGATGCTAAAGCAGCATTTATGGCAGCAAAAGCTGGTGGAGATGTCATTGTAACTGGTACTGTTGTAGAAGAAGTAGATGATGTCCAAGGCAAAATTCAAGAAATTGTTGCAGGTATTAGAAAAGCAAGTTTATAACTAATTTATAACTAATTTATAGATAATTTCTTATAGATAATTACTTATAAATTATTTATTTAAAGTAGTCTATAATTAGTTCTATTTAATTTTTAATAGCTATTTTAGCTATTAATTACTTTTTTTATTTTTTATTTATTTTTATATTAATTTTATTATTAAGGTTTTTATCATGTTAAATTCATTATACTCAGAAGCTATTAAAAAAAGAGGTAAAATCAACAATAAAATTGATGTTTTAGATCAAACTAAGACTATTGATGTTGATAAAGTTTGGTTTGAAGAGCCGATTAGTCCAAGTGGAAATAAAGTTGTTGTAGCTGCAGGTGATGGTAGTTATAATAAAAAGAAATATTTAGGTTTTAATTTCTATGCAGTTTCAGCAGTATCTTTTATTTATGATGATAAACTTGATAAAATAGAAGCAAGTGAGTTAGATACAATTGAACACAGCTCATTTTTAGAAGATAGACTTAGAAATATCATGGGTATTTTTGAGATTAAAAATGCAATAAAAACCATTAATGAATTTGATATTGATTATTATTTAGATGATGGATCTCTATTAGGAGACTTAATCCGTCCATTTCCAGTTGAAAATAAATTATCTTCCAGCACAAAAGAAGATATAATAAATGTTTTTAAAGATAAAATCGAAGCAGAAATTAAAGATAATTCATTAGGATTATCCTCTTCTAAATTTAAAGAAGATTTTGAAGATTTATTTAATTTAGATAATATTGATTTAGATAATATTGATGAATCTTCTATTGATAAAGACTTAAATATTGATGAAGAAGACCTTATTATATTTTTAGAAAATATTGAAAAACTAATTGCATTATCATACTTACTTAAAAATAATAAAAAAATAATAGCTATTTCTAAAACATCATCAAGTAATGATTTATTACATGCAAATGTCTCAGATATGGCTATTTTAGATAAATTTACTCGAAAACAAGGGTTTTCAAAACCTTATTATAAATATATGTCAACTGAAATGAAAAGAGATTTCCCCGTTGAGAATGAATTCTTTAGAAATTTAGTATTTACAGTGTTCTTTGCAAGATTAGACGATTATAAGAACATTATTAAGATTGAATTACCTTATGAGGCAAAGGAAGACGAAATTAGAAAAATATTGTCTGATTTAAAAAGAGATAGTGTAGAAGGTTATCCTTATCTTTTAAGAAAAGCCCATAAAGAAGTTGTAATTAAGAATGCAGATATGGATAATTTAGCTAAAATCATTGGATTTTATGATAAATCAGGACGTGAAATGCTTAATTAATTATATTAATTAATTATATTTATTTTATAATGATTACAAAGGAGGAAAATTATGATTATTGGAAGATGTATTGGTGAAACATCACTTATTGAAGTAAGTTTTGTATCTAAAAGTTTAGCTAAAGTTGGAGAATATGTAACTTTAGAATATGATGGAAAATGTATTTTAGGAATGATTGAATCTTTAGTTCGTGGTAGTGTTTCTTTAAATGAAGACATTTACGACCCTGATACTATTGCTAAAATTACAGAAATTGAAGGAAATGATTTTTATATTAAAGGAAAAGTTACAATTCTTGGTGATGTAGATAATGATTTAAGACTTCCAAGAACTCCTGCTCCTCCTGGAACTCCATTAAAATTAGCTACTAAAGAAATTTTAGACCCAATTCTCCGTATGGATAATTCTCTTAAATTAGGTCATTTAATCTCTCAAGAGGATGTAGAAGTCTGTGTTGATGTAAATAAGATGGTATCAAGACATTTAGCTATTTTAGCTATGACTGGTGCAGGTAAATCTAACACAGTTTCTGTAATTGTTGATGGATTACTTGATTATAATGCATGTATTCTTATCTTTGATATGCACTCTGAATACTCAGGAGCTAGCTTTTCTAATGGTGAAGTAAATGTCATAGAACCTATTGTAAATCCAAAATACATGGAATTTAATGAAATTAAAAAATTAGCTAATATTCCATCAAATGCATCAATACAAGAACGTTTCTTCAGAAGAGCATTCCTCAAAACAAGAAACTTAATTCAAAATAACGAAGCTAAATCAACTAATTTCCTTGAAATCATGTATTCTGTCCTTAATCGTTGGTATGAAGATGAAGACACAGCTACTAATGACAAGAACAAAATTATGGATGTTATGAATAAAATAGAAGATTTAAATGTTAAATACGACCGTTTATTCAACACAAATGTGGGTAATATCTTAAATAAACTTGAAGTTGGTAAAGCAAATATCCTTGATTTAGGTCAAGTAGATGAAAACACAGCTGAAGTCCTTGTATCTCATGTTCTTCGTCAATCCCTTAAAAGCAGAAAAAGATATGTTAAACATGGTGACGAAGATGCATTAAAATTCCCAGTATTCTTTGTTGTTGAAGAAGCACACATCCTTGCACCAAACAACCGTAACCCAGATTCAAAATACTGGATTACACGTATTGCAAGAGAAGGCCGTAAATTTGGTTTAGGATTATGTCTTGTAAGTCAATCACCAAAATCTGTTGACGGTGAAACTTTAGCTCAAGCAAACAACATGATTATCCTCCGTCTTGTAGAACCAAAAGACCAAAAACACGTCCAAACAGCAAGTGAAAACCTCAGTGAAGACCTTGTAAAACAACTCCCATCATTAAACATAGGAGAAGCAATGGTATTGGGCCTCATGACTAAAATCCCAACACTTGTTAAAATAGATGAATTTAAAGGCCGTAGAATCGGAGGAGACCTTAAAATTACAGACGAATGGTCTTCATTTATAAAAAAAGAAAAAGAAGAATTAAAAAGATCAAATCAAGAGTTTTTTGATTTAGGTGGAGATTATTAATAAATATAATTTAATTATAAAATATTTTAAAGAGATGATAATAATGAGAGAATTTGTTATTGAAACATCTAATCTTACTAAAAAATATGGAAATAACACTGTTGTAAGTGGTGTTAATATGAATGTTGAAAAAGGTAGGATTTATGGTTTACTTGGTAGAAATGGTGCTGGTAAGACTACTATTATGCGTATGCTTTTAAATCTTACTAATCCTACTGAGGGAGATATAAAACTTTTTGGAACTGATTATAATGAAAATATGAAAGAGAATTATAATAAAATTGGTTCTATTATTGAAACTCCTGGTTTTTACCCTAATTTAAATGCAAAAGATAATTTAAAAGTATTATGTGAACTTAGAGGAAATTATACAGATGAACGTATTGATGAAGTTATTTCTCTTGTAAATCTTGATAATGCTAAGGATAAAAAATTTAAAGAATATTCACTTGGAATGAAACAAAGATTAGGTTTAGCAGCTACAATTGTTCATAAACCTGAATTATTAATCTTAGATGAACCTATTAATGGTTTGGATCCTGTGGGAATTAAAGAAATTCGTGATTTATTAATTTCTCTTAAAGAACAAGGTACTACTATTTTAATTTCAAGTCATATTTTAAGTGAAATTGAAACAATTGCAGATGAAATTGGAATTATTAATGAAGGTCATTTAATTAAAGAATTGACAAAAGAAGAATTAGATAATATTAATTCTCAATATGTAGAATTTAAATTAGATAATCTAGATTTAGCTAAAGAAATTCTTATTAAAAATGGATTTAATTCAGATGATTTTGAAATTTCAAATAGTTTAAAATTATTTAATCATTTTGAAAAAAGATCTTATTTAAATAAGTTATTTGTTGAAAATGGAATTAATATATATGAAATAATTTT
>JAKSUE010000122.1 GCA_024409165.1 archaeon | reverse complement strand
GGTGTTTCACAAATAATTGTTGCTTTCCAATCATTTTCAATTAAATTAAGAAGTAAATCTTTAATATACGGACCATATTTATCTTCTTCAGCTAAAGTATGGTGTTTTCTTTCACCTGCGTGAGTGTATTCAATAGTAGTAAAGTGACAGTGTAATCTTTCAATATCTAAATTATCTTCAAGTTTAGAAAATATACAATTATAATCTTCTTTTTTATTTAAAATACCTCTGCCTCTTGCATGAACATGAGCAAAATCAATTGTAGGTTCAAAATGGTCAAAACTTGCACATAATTCAATAATTTCATCAATATTACCAAGTTGTGATCTTTTACCTGTAGTTTCAGGAGAAAATGTAAAGTTTTCGATTCCTTCATTTTCACATTTTTCAATTAATTTTTTACAAGTATCTTTAGCTAAATCTAAAACCACATCACGTTTTCTATTAGAATAAAATCCCGGATGGAAAACAAGACGATAAGCACCCATAGCTTCTCCAACAAGAGCAGATTTATAAAGATGATTAATAGTTTTATCAATTTTTTCCTCTTCTTTAGAAGCTAAATTAACATAATAAGGACAATGCATTGAAACTAAAACATTATTTTCTTCAGCAGATTCTCTAAGTTTTAAAGAAGCACTTTCACCAATTTTAACACCATAAGTAGATTGATATTCAAAAGCATGAAGTCCAATAGGCCCTAAAAATTCAGGAGATAAAAAAGCTTTTCCTTTAAATTCAATAGGTTTTCCAGCAGGTCCAAAAATAACATTATCCATAATTAATCACCTTAAATAAAAAAATAATCGAAATAAATTAAAATTAACAACTAATAAAAACAGAAAGATTAAAAAATAAAAATAAAAATAAAAAAAGTAAAAATAGCTAAAAAAGCTATTTATAATTTAATTATAAAATACCCATAGCTTTGTTAGTTTTAGCTATAGATTTTTCATTATCAGATTCTAATTCCATCATTGCACGAATTGCATCTACATTTTCAGGAACTACATCAGATTCTTGGTGTACTGCTTGCATGTAGAATAATTCTTTACCAACAACGTTAATAGATTCTTTCCATACAGGAATTTCATATAAGTCGTTTCTGCTTCTTCCAAGGTCTTTAGCATATTCCATAAGTTCAGCAGTAGAACCTAAACCTGCAGCAGCTTCAACAACCATAACTCTGGAACGTTTTTCAAGAGCTTCAATAACATCTTCTCTATCTACTTCATTACCAATTTCAATCATTAAATTGTGTTGGTGCATAAGAGTAGTAGGTACAAGAAGTGCCATAGTAGTTACATCAATACCTTTCATAACAGTTTTTACATCAGGACCGTGGTGAGAAGGTACTTTTGGAGGGTTAGGTACAATAGCATTAATAGGACCTTTTTTGATTTCTGAAGGGTCAGATCCACGACGTACCATTACTGCACGTACTTTTTGAATATCAACTAAAGGATTTAAAGTGTGTAAAGTACGGGTTAAACCAGTAGTGTTACATGAAACAACTCTAGCATAATCTGCACCATAAGAATCATCATAGTTAGAGAAAGAGTTAAAGGATAAACCAGTTAATTCATGGTCTTCCCCACCTTGGTAAATAGCTTTTACACCTGCTTTTTTATACATTTCAAGATTTTGTGGACCAATGTTTCCAGGAGTACAATCAACAACAATGTCTGCTTCTTGAACCATATCTTCAACAGTTCCTGCAATTTCAATTCCTGCTTCTTTAAATAAATGTTCTCTTTCAGGAATTCCAATGTATAAATCGTATCCTTTTTCATCAACAGCAGTTCTTGCTTCAAAGTTTGGTCTAGTTTTACTTACACCAACAACTTTCATATCATCTTGAGCAGCAACAGCATCAGCTACTCTTTTACCAATAGTTCCAAATCCGTTAATAGCTACAGATATCATTTTCATAACCTACAATATATTAAGTAAATAATTTCATGAATTTAATATAACTTGTATAACAAGTCTATAATTAAATTTTATCTTTTAACTTATATATAATTTAATATTTTAATATGACGATATGAAACTAATTAACCATATTAAATTAATCTCAGATTATAAATTAATAATTCTTAGAAATTCTTAAAGCATTAAGAACTACAATTAATGTTAATCCAACATCACCAAATATAATAGCTTCACCTAAACTAAGAAAACCTATTACTGCTAAAATAGCTAAGGAAGATTTAACTAATAATGAAACAGAAATATTCTGTTTTACAACAGCCATTGTCTTTTTTGATAAATCAATAAGATAATCAACTTTAGAAATATCATCGTTTGTTAAAATAATATCTGCTGTTTCAATAGCTATATCTGCACCATCTAAACCCATAGCTATTCCAACATTAGCTTGAGCTAAAGATGGACTATCATTAACTCCATCCCCAACCATTGCTAAACTTCCATATTCTTTAACTAATTCTTGGACTTTTTGAACTTTATCTTTAGGCATTAAATTAGAGTAATATTTATCTATTCCAATAGCATTAGAAACTTTAAAGGCATTATCATCATTATCTCCAGTTAACATAAATGTTTTAATATTCTTTTTAGATAAATTAGAAATTGTAGCTTTACTATTTGACCTAATTTTATCTGAAAGACTAATAAAACCAATTAAATCATTTTCTCGAACTATAAATACATGAGTATTAGATAAAGGAGAATCTAAACTGGAATTTAAATGAGAATCTAAATAAGAATCTATAACATCCACACCAATTAATTCTTTTTTACCAACTAAATAATTTACACCATCTATTGAACCTTCTAAACCTAAACCATTAATTGAATTAAATTCATCAAACTCAATAATAGAAATATTATTTTCAATCACATAATCTTTAAATGGTTTAGCTATTGGATGATTAGACTTATTTTCAATAGAACAAACTATTTTCATTAAATTTTCTTCACTAACTCCATTAAAAGTTTTAATATCTTCAATAACTAAATTACCCTCTGTTAAAGTACCTGTTTTATCAAATGAAATAGCTTTAACTTTAGATAATTCTTCAATATATTCACCACCTTTAATTATTATTCCATTTTTAGTACCTGCTGTAATAGCTGAAACCATTGAAACAGGAGTTGAAATAGCTAATGCACAAGGACAAGAAATAACAAGAAGAACTAAAGATTTATAAACCCATTCCTTAAAAGAAAGTCCAAATATTAAAGATGGAATTATTGCAACAAGAATAGCTAAAATAATAATAGTTGGAGTGTAATATTTCGCAAATTTATCAATAAATAAATCAATTTTTGCCTTTTTATCTTCAGATTCTTTAATTAATTCAATGATTTTTGAAAATATAGTCTCATCAGATGTTTTAGTAACTTTAAATTCAAAATATCCATCTTGATTAATTGTTGAAGAATATACTTCATCCCCAACATATTTATCTACAGGAAAACTCTCCCCAGTAATTGAAGCTTGATTAATAGAACTGGAACCTTTAATTATCACACCATCAATAGGAACTTTATCTCCAGGTTTTACAACCACAATATCTCCAATAGACAAATCTTCAACTTTAACTTCAATTTCATGACCACCTCTTTTAACACATGCAATATCAGGTCTAAGCTTAACTAAATCAACCATGGATTTTTTTGACTGATCTAAAGCAAAGTCTTCCAAATATTCTGCAATAAAGAATAAAAGCATTAAAACTGCACCTTCAGCAAAATTTCCTAAAAGACAAGCTCCAATAGTGGAAATAGTTACAAGAAATTCAATTTTCACTTCATATTCCAATAATTCAGAAAGCCCATATTTTATAATATCAAATCCCATAATCAAAATAACGAGAATAAAAAATATTATTGAAATCAATTGGGAAATATTCATTGAATAATTATTGATTATTATAGAACCTAATGAATTAAATGTAAATTTAGAGATAGCAAATCCTATTAAAAATAATATAATTCCAATAATAATTTTATATAAATCATTATTAGATTCATCTTCTATAGAATCAATATCACTAAGAATCCCACTTTCACAGGCACAAGCATTATTATCATGACTATGAATATGAGTATGATTAGAATCATGATTTGAACTATGATTATGATTTGAGTGATTATGGTTATGATTATGATTACAAGAACAATCTGATTTAGGATTATCAGAACATTCAGATTTATTATTACAAAGTTTTATGATTATACCCCCATAGGTATTAAATAATTTTTAAAAAAAATATACACTAACAAACTACTAAATCAATAAATAAAAAATTAATAAAAAGAATTAAAAAAGATTATAATCTGGAGTAATACTCCAAAACAGTTTCAAAGTCTGCTAATGCATCATCTGTATTTCCACTTTCAATTGCATCTTTAATACAATGATTAATATGTCCTTCTACAATAATATGACCTACTTTATGTAAAGCAGACTTAGATGCATTAATTTGCATTAAAACATTTTCACAAGGAATATCTTCATCAATCATCTTATCAATAGCATTTAACTGACCTATGATCTTTTTAAGTCTTCTATGAAGATTATCTGAATCCATACATTGTTTCATAAAATTTCCTCCAAATAATATGTATACCCATAAGGGTATATGTATGAAGTAATATATAAATGTAATTAAAAAATTAAAAAATAAAACAATACTCTTCATTACAATCAAAATTAAAAAAATAAAAAAAATAAAAAAAGAAAAGTAAATAGCTAAAATAGCTATTTAATATTTAAATTAAGTTTAAATTAAGTTAATACTTAAAGACCTAATTTTTCTGGGAAATAAGTATCTACTACGTATTCAAGACCGTATTTAGAGAAAGATTGTTGTTCGGCCTTTTTCCCGATTTTAAGCATTTTCTTAATTTCAGTTTGCCAGAATTCAGTTTTATACCTTGGGTCTTTTGAAAGCTCTTTTAATCT
>JAKSUE010000121.1 GCA_024409165.1 archaeon | reverse complement strand
TTAATGGGATAAAATGGAAGTAAAGAATAATATTATATTAGCTATGGATTTAATGGATTTAAAGGAAGCTGAGAGAGTTTGTGAAGATATAAAGGATTATATTGATACTATTAAGATTGGTTATCCTTTAACACTTGCTGAAGGATTATCTACTATTGGATTTTTTAAAGAAAACTTTGGATATAAGGTTATTTGTGATTATAAAGTGGCAGATATTCCTGCAACTAATGAGAAAATAGCTGATTTGACTTTTGATGCTGGTGCTGATGCTATTATTTGTCATGGTTTTGTTGGTCCAGATAGTGTAAATGCTTGTAAGCAGTCAGCTGAGAATCATGACGGCGATGTATTTTTACTTACAGAGATGTCTCATCCAGGGGCTGTGAAGTTTCTTCAGAGCGATGCTGATGATATTGCTAAGATGGGAGTTGAGATGGGAATTACTAATTATGTGGCTCCTTCTACTCGTTTAGATAGATTAAGTGAGATTAGAGATATTGTTGGTGATAGTTTTATTATTTCTCCTGGAGTTGGAACTCAGGGTGGAGATCCTAAGAAAACACTTCAATATAGTGATGCTTTGATTATTGGACGTTCTATTTATAATGCAGAGAATCCAAAAGAAGCTGTTGAGGGTATTTTAAAGGATATTAAATAATTAGATTAAAATTATTAAAATTATTTTAAATTTTTAAATTATTAAAACTATTAAAATTATTAAAAAAAGAAAATTAAGAGATATGAATTTAATTCATATCTAAACTATTTTTATAAACTAAAAATTAAGTTATATATTGCTATTTTTACTATAAGAAGAACTTTCTAAATATTATTCTTGCAAATTCGTATGCTAATTCAAAACATATGAAGAATACAAAGGACCAGAGACTTAAACCTCCACATAATGCAAGAATAAGGATAGCTACTTTCATTGCACATCTATAATCAAAGAATATTTCAAAGGGTTTTCCTAAGCTATAGATTGTTTCGTTATCATTACCAAGTTCATCAATAAAAGCACCTATTATACATACAATAAGAACTATGATTGTAGTGGTTGATATATAACCTGTGTATAATGTGAGTAATCCACCAATAATGAATATTATAAGGAATGTTGCCATTGTTACGACATGGTGAATTCCATCTACTTTTAGGGCTATTATGTTTCCAAGGAGTATTGCAATGAAGATACATGCTGCATCGTAACTTACTAATGATGCACATGCTGTTGCAAGACCACAAATTACTCCAAGAGCAATAGCTATTCCTTTGTAGTTCTTTTCATCATAGAAATCATCAGAAAGTTTCATAAAGAAACCTGATAATATGTATAGTATAGGTAAAGTTAATACATTCATTTAGTAACCTCAAAATAATTAAAAGTATGGTTAATTAAATAGTAATTATAATCATTATATTTTATTTAATTAAAGTTATATTTAATTTAATTAAATGAATTTTTTAATCTTCAAATTTGTCTAATGCACCTGCAACAATAAGTGGGAAAATGATTGTTGCATCTCCTATAACATTAACAAGATTTGAACCATGTTTTGCTTTTGACCATGATTTAGCTTCTTGTAATGGTGCACCACTTAGACTACCAGTTTCTGGTCTGTCCATTGTGATTTGAATACCTGCGTCAATTCCACCTTTTAATAAGCTTGATGCAAGAGTATAGTGTTTTGGTACACCTCCACCTAACATAAGAGCACCAATACGTTCTGATTCAAATACAATATCTGATAAGTAATGCATATCTCCAACAGCATCAACAATGAGTTTATGATCTTGTGTAAACATCCATAATTGAAGACCAAACATACTGTCGATTAATCCTGGTGAGAATATATCAACATTATTACGTGCTGCAAGGGTGAGAATTGAGTTATCATCATCTACAATTTCACCAACTCTTTTAAGGAGTTTTTGAATAGATATAACACCGTTGTCTTTATCATTATCAAGTTCTTCAGAGATTTGGGTAAAGATTTTAATCATTTCTGTTTCAAAGACTTCAAAATCATCAGATGAAGTATAAACATCAGCTATTCTACCAATTCCAGCATCATTTAATTCTTCATCATTATCTCCAAGATCTTTATAGTGTCTTCCACCAAATGCTTCTAAAAGATCATGGGTGATGTTTGCACCACTTGTCATTAAGACACGGATTCTTTTTTCTCTAATTAAATCTGCAACAATATTTTTAAGTCCACCTGGAACCATTGGTCCTGCAAGACTCATAAATATGTTCATTTCTTTATCATTAATCATATCAGCAAATAAATTAGACGCTCTTGATAATCTTCCAGCACCTAAAACACCTGATGCTTCATATTGAGCCATTAACTCACTGATAGTCATATCATTTTTAATATTAATTTGATTAACTTCCATTATAATCACATAAAATAAATAAAAATTAAATAAAATAAGAGTAGTAAATTGATTACTACTTGAATTTACTTGATTAGTACTGAATTTACATTAAATTTGATTAGTACTTGAATTTCATTAAAAGATAAATTAGTTATTTATCCTCATAAACTAATGGGAATTCTTTTAAATTAGTTATTTTTTCAATTAAATCAGTACGAGTGATAATTCCAATTGGACTATGTTCTGAATTTACAACAACTAATCTACTGACTCCATATTTTTCCATTTTATAAACAGCTTTAGCTATATTACCTTCTTTTTCAATAAAGTAAAGTCTTTTTGTCATTAAATCTCTGACATCTAATTCTTCTTTACCTTCAGCTAATGCTTTTACAATATCAGTTAATGAAACCATACCAATAGCTACTCCTTCTGTAACAACAGGAGCACCGTCAATTCCAGCATCTGAGAATAATTTAGCAGCTTGTTTGATTGAATCACCTGGTTTAAGAGTGATAAGGTTTAAACTAGCTATTTCATAAACAGTATTTTTTGGAATACTACGGATTGTGGTAATATCTAGTAAGATTAAATTATCCATATCATCTCTACCAACAATAGTTCCAATAATTCCCATATTATTTACAGGAGTTGGACCTACACGTACAGTATCTCCAATATTTAATTCTTTGATACTACCAAGGAGTTTAATAGCTGCTTCACATTCTCCAGGATGTGGAACAGATGTGAATTCAATCTTAGCAACAGAAACACCTTCAATAAGTTTATCATTTTTATAAATAGGAACTTCAGAAGTTTCATTAGATATAGAAACATTAAGAGTGTGATATGCTTCAATAGTCGGTTTATAACCACCACGAGGTCCTGGAACACCTTTTACTAAGCTTAAACTTCTTAAAGCTTGCATTTGATTACGAATTGTACCAGGATTTCTATGCATAACTTCAGCAATATCTTCACCTTTAATGGATTTTCCATCTGAGTTTTGATATAAATTAATTAAAGTTTGTAATATCTCTTTTTGTACAGATGTTAACATAATTACACCAACTTAATTTATCATGATAAATATAATTTTTTCATGACAAATTAAAATAATTTATCATTAATTATAATTAACATTAATATATTGTTTAATATATAAAAAGATATTGTTTTTAATTAGGGGTTGTACAAATTTTAAATCATAAATATAAATTATATGGAGATATTTTCAATTGAATAAATACATTCTAATTTAATTTAATTTAATAAGAATATAAACATCTTTAAAAAAAGACTCTAAATTAATAGATTTAGAAAATAAATACATTTCATCAAGTATTTTATCATAAAATGTATTTAATTCATCTAAAGTTTTATCAGATTTTTCAATATAAAAAATCTTTTCAAAAGCATAATCAATATATTCAATTTCAAAAGAAACAGGACCTAAATCGTATTCTTTAGATAATTCTTCAAGTTGATCTATAAATAAGTTTATAATATATTGTTCTGAATAAGAATTTAAAAATGGTAGATACTTATTTTTAGAAAATTTATAATACAATTTATTTTTGAACAATTTAAAATTAAATTTCATAAGTTCACCTAATTAATTAAATTTTAAATCATTGAATATAAATTCCATATATTCTAATGAAAGTTCAACATCTTTATCAGATAAACTTTCAAACGGATGATAATCTGCTTTTTGTCTTAAATTACTTAAATATCCTAATTTAGATTAGAACTTTCTTTATCATAATATTTTAATTCATTTCTTATTTGTTGATGTTCTGTAACAAAATAATCAGAGTTAAAATCATATTTATGCTTAGGTTTAAATTTATGAGTTTCCCATAACCATTCTTCAGCATATAAATAAGCACTATAATAAGCTCGATTAATAATAGTACTTTTAATACAACGAGAATCACAACCATCAGGAATAAGATTATATTTACATTTATTTAATTTTTTAGTTAGAAGATATAATTGATATTGAGGATATTTCTTAATATTAATAAAAACACCCCCTAATCAATATTTAATAAAAATATAAAGATCTCTATAAAAAGACTCTAAATTAATTTCTTTTGAAAAAGAATGTAATTCATCAATTATCTTGTTATGGTAAGAATCTACTTCCTTAAAAGGTTTATCCTCATTTGATTCGATATAAAAAACTTTTTCAGGACAATAATCAAGATATTTAATTTCAAAAGTAACAGCACCTAAATCATATTTATAAGATAATAATTCAAGTTGATTTTGAAATATATTAATAATATATTGTTCTGAATAAGAATTTAAAAATGGCAAATACTTATTTTTAGAAAATTTATAATACAATTTATTTTTAAATAATTCAAAATTAAATTTCATTTTTACACCTAAATTTATTATAAATCCTCCCTAATTCATCATCAGTTATAAAAATATTATTAAAAACTAATATATAAAGGTTGCTCTAAAAATGCTTAAAAATGGAAATAAATTGATGATAATTTTTATAAATTGAAATAAAAAAAAATATAGTAAACTATACATTAACAAAGAATGAATAATTGTTAAATTTAAAAATCATAAATAAAC
>JAKSUE010000120.1 GCA_024409165.1 archaeon | reverse complement strand
ATCAACTTGAAAAATTTAACTAAAAGTATAAAATTTAAGTTAAATAATAAAATTTAAGTTAAAGTAAAAAATTTAATTAAAAATAGAATATTTAACTCAAATTAAAATTTTAACTTAAAATAAAAAAATATTAAACTGATTATTATGTCTAAAGGTGTGGATAAATTTAAAAATTATATAGGTTTTAAGAATAATATAGCTTATATAAATACAATTCCTGCAAGAGAAGCATCTTTTAAGAAAGTTGATAATTTAAATGAAAAATTAATAAAATATCTTGATGAAAAGGATCTTAAATTATATGAACATCAAGCTGAAAGTATTGAGAAAGTTAGAGATGGAGAAAACATAATAATCACAACACCTACAGCAAGTGGTAAAACCCTTGCATTTAATTTACCAGTTCTTGAAACTCTTATTGAAGATGAGGATAGTTGTGCTTTATATATTTATCCTGCAAAAGCATTAGCTTACGACCAATTAGAAGTAATAAGAGCTTTTGAGAATGATTTGGAAATTAAACTTAATAGTAATAATTATGATGGAGATACTCCTAAATCTAAAAGATACAAGATTAGGAATGAATCTCGTGTAATTTTAACAAATCCTTACCAATTACACCATATTTTAGCATGGCATCATCAATGGAGACGTTTTTACAGTAATTTAAAATATATCATTATTGATGAAGCTCATACTTATAAGGGGATTTTTGGTTCAAATGTAGCTTTTTTAATAAGAAGATTAAAAAGAATATGTAATTATTATGGATCTAATCCTCAATTTATTTTATCATCCGCCACACTTGCAAATCCTATAGAACTTGCTGAAAAGCTTGTAGGAGAAAGTTTTTCATTAATTGATAATGATACTTCTCCAAGTGGAGAGAAGGATTTTATTTTATATAATCCTTATATGGAAGCTCCTAAAAAAGGTGAAGATTCAATTTCTATTCATCAAATTACAGAGAAAATATTTTTATATTTACTTCTTAATGATGTTCAAACACTTTGTTTCACAACCTCACGTAAAATAGCTGAATTAATAGCTATGTGGGCTAAAAATGACATGTATACTAGTGAAAAACGTAAATATACAGAAAGAATCACATCATATAGAGCAGGTTATTTAGCTGATGAAAGGCGTGAAATAGAGAAAGGTCTTAAATCAAGAGATTATCTTGGAGTTGTTTCTACAAATGCTCTTGAACTTGGAATAAATATTGGGACTTTAGATGCGGTTTTAATCTCAGGTTATCCAGGTTCTATGGTTTCAACTTGGCAACAAGCAGGTCGTGCAGGAAGAAGTCATCAAAAATCATTAGTTGTTTTAATTGCTTTTGAAAATCAACTTGACCAATACTTTATGAATAACCCTGAAGAATTCTTCGAAAAATCAAATGAAAATATTGCAATTGACTTAAATAATGATATCTTAAAAAACAATCATATTATTTGTGCTGCAAAAGAACTCCCAATAACAATAGAAGAAGCAGAAGAGTTATTTAATGCAGACGAATCATTTTTAGATGAAATTGCTAAAAAGAAGGACATATTTAAGAATCCTGCTGGAATTTATATGTATCCTTATGATGATAATCCATCATTTGACTTCTCACTTGACCAAATATCTAATGAAATATTCACAATTATGTGTGGAAACAAGGTAGTTGAAAGAATTGAAAGGTCACAAATGTATAGAGAAGCCCATGAAGGAGCTATTTTAATAAATAAAGCTCAAACTTACATTGTAACTAATGTTAATTTCAAAACTCATTATATTAATGTTATAAAAAAATCAGTAAAAGCACATACTCTTGCACTTAGTAAAACAGATATTAAAATTACTAAAAAGATTAAAAAAGAAAAAATTGGTAACTTTACTGTTCACTTTGGAGAATTAGAAGTAGAAGAAGACTACTTTAAATATAAAAGAATGGAATTCTCAAAAGTTATTGGAACATATCCTCTTGATTTAGAACCTCTTAAATTCAAAACAAAAGGACTTTGGTTCACTGTACCAACTGGAATTAAAGATAAATTAGAAGAGCTTTTTGATGAAAAAGATGTTTATGCAGGTGGTCTTCATGGAGTAGAACACTCACTTATTGGACTTTTCCCACTTCATGTAACCTGTGATAGATTTGATATTGGGGGAATGAGTACAAACTACCATAAAGACACTCAAGAAGCAACCATTTTCATTTACGATGCTTACGAAGGTGGAATTGGAATCACAGAAAAAGCAATAGAAGTCTTTAAAAATCTCACAAATTCAACAAGAAAACTCTTAAAAACTTGTGAATGTGAAGACGGCTGTCCATCATGTATATACTCACCAAAATGTGGTAATGATAACAAACCACTTCATAAGAAAGCAACTGAATACATACTTGATTACATGTGGGAAGAGATGAATAAACCATCTTATGCAGAGATATTTGAAGAAGAATTTGATTATAATAAAATAAACCTAGATAATAAAAATGCTGATGAACAATTTAATGTCCAAATATCTGATGAACCATTCTATGAAGATATAATTAATAATTCCAATAATAATGGAGTTTTTATCTACGATGAAAATAAATCTAAAAAGAAAACTAAAGATAAAAGTAAAAAGAAAAAACTATTAACAAAAGAAGAAATAATTCAAGAAAAATACGATGAAGCATTAGAATTCTATAACAATGCAAATTATAGTTATGCTAAAGATTTATTATTAGATATTGTTAATGAAGATAAAAAATATAGTGATGCTTGGTATCTTCTTGGAGCTTGTTTATATAAACAGGAGGATATATCAGGTGCTTTAGGATTTTTAAGAAGAGCTATTCAATATGATAAAGGTCATGAATTAGCTAATGAATTGTATTTAGAAATTCAAAATGAACATAATTTATAAAAATAATTAAATTAAAAAAATTAAATATAATTATAAAATCATAATAATTTAAATTATCATCATATAATGGAGTTAATAAAATGGAAATGACTAAAGAAAGAAGAAATGAACTTAAAGATGAACTTAAAGATAAATTAAATGAAATTTTAGAAAGAAATGGACTTCCATATCGTGTAGATGGTATTTCTGTAATGAATACTTCTACAAAAATGAGTTTTTTAGGTAATGTACGTGTACACGATCCAGATAAAGTTAAAAAAGTCTATAAAGAAGTTGAAACACTTGTAAATAGCTATGGAAAAACTACAATTAATAAAAGAGATGTAATTCCTTGCTGTGAAGCTCCGTTTACTTATATTAACTTCCATATTGACTTTGAAAAAGAATAAAAAATAGTTTACAAGTAAACTATTAATAATTAAAATTAACTAATTAATTAACTAAATAACTAACAAAATAACTAAATAATTAACACTAAATATTAGTTAAAACTTGGCTATTACATGTGTCAATAATAAGTTGTTTAAGTTTGTTTAAGAAAGAGATAATTTGCTCTTTATCATTGATATCTAAGCCATCCATGAAGTCTGCAATTATTCCTACTTCTTCTAAACTTTCTTTTAAGTTTAAAAGAGAATCATCTAATGTTGATGAGATAGATGCATACATGAACTGATTTAATACACTTGCAATTGAAGCATCGAGTTTAGAATCAAGAAGACTTAAATAAGAGGATAATTTAAATTCTAATCTACCTATTTCAATACATAAATTAAATAATTGTAAAGCGTATTCTTCTTTAAATATATTTAACATACCTGCAAGAGATACTTTTAAGAATTTTTCTTCATCTGTAAATGAAAGTACATCTAAGGTATTTACTGCTTTTAAACTTGTTTCTGATTCTGTGACATCTGTATCATTATCAACAATATTAATTAAAATACTTCTTTTTAAGAATAAGTATTTATATGTACCTGTTTCGACAATTCTACCTATTTTTTCATAACTTTCAGTCATTTTACCTAATTCAATTGCCATAAAAACATCAGTTTCGGTAATTTCTTTTGAACATTCTAATACATCCATAATTAGCCCCCCTAACTTTATAATTCAATTATTAAATAATTTAATTTTATTATAAATATAATTTTAAAATATCAGTAACAAAAGTTACTTGATTTAAATTCAAATGACCGGCTAAAGATGGAGCAGTTTGCGCTGTATCACCATCTATTGCAAATTGACCGCAAATGATTAAATCAAAATCTGGAACATATTTTTTAAGAAGTTCCCTATAATTTCCAATTTGTAATTCTAAACTTGTTACATTAGATTTATTTGCTTTAATTAATTGTTTTTTAGATTCAAGTAATTCATTAATATTTTCATCTTGTTTAGCTATTATCTCGTCTTTTTGAGATAATAAACTTTCATAGGTTTTAGTTATCTTTTTTAATTGTAATTCAAGATTATTTGTATTATTTGAAACTTGCTCTTTATAATCATCAATTAAAGATCTAAGATAATTAACTTGGTCTTGTTTATCATTTATAATAGCTACTTTTTCATTTATTTTAACTTGTAAATTATCTAATTCTTTTAATCTAGATTTTTCAAAGTGGATTTCATTATTTAACTTTAAATCAAGTTTTTCTTTTTCAAATTTATATTTAAGAAGTGCAGAATTTAATTTATTAATTTTTTGATTAAGTTCATTAAGTTCACGACTTAAATCATCATTTTCAACATCTTTTAATTCAAGAGTATTTTTTAAATCATTAATTTTATTATCCTTAAGGGATAATTCATATTCTAACTCTTGAATTCTTTCATCAGATATTTCAAGGGATTCTTTTAAATTGAAAATCTCTTGATTTTTAGTTTTAATTTCCTTTTTTAAATCATTAAAACCTTTAGAAGAACCATTAGATTTTCTTTTAGAGGAATTATTTCTTTTAGTTTTATGATTATTATTAGGATTTTTTTCAATAGTCATAAATAAACTCCAAAATAGCTAATTAAATTTAAATTAAATTATAATAATTTAAATTATAATAATTTTATAAATAATATTTTTATAATAATTTGATAATTATA
>JAKSUE010000012.1 GCA_024409165.1 archaeon | reverse complement strand
TTAAATTATAATAATTATTAATATAATTGATATATTGATAATTGATATAATTAATATAATAATTAACTAAAATTTAATAAATATTTAATAAAGAAGGTTAATAATGCGTAGAGAATGTTTAAAAATCATTGGTACTGCTCATGTATCTCAAGATAGTGTTGATGAAGTAAAAGAAGCTATTCTTGAAGAATGTCCAGAAGTAGTAGCTATTGAGTTGGATAGAGGAAGATACACTCGAATAATGCAAGATAGAGCTGGAATTGAAGTTGATGACACAATTTCAGTTAGTAAAATCATTAAAGAGGATAAAGTAGGTGTTTTTTTAGCTACAAGTATCTTATCTTACTTCCAGAATAAAATAGGATCAAATGTAGAGGTAGCACCAGGTTCAGAGATGATTGGTGCTATTGAAGCTGCAGAAGAAGTTGGTTCTAAAATAGTATTAATTGATAGAGATATTAACATTACTTTACAAAGAGTTTTAAATAAAATGACTCTTAGAGAAAAACTTAGCTTCGTATTCAACTGTATTGCTGCTTTTATAACAGGTGATGATGAAGAAATAAGTATTGAAGATTTAAAAAAAGAAGATGTCATCGAAGAGTTAATGGGAGAATTTAAAAAGATTTCACCAGGTTCTTATGATGCATTAGTTAATGAAAGAGATGCATATCTTGCAAGAAGCATTCTTAATATTGAAGAAGACCATATAATCGCAGTTGTAGGTGCAGGACATAAAAAAGGAATTAATAGATATTTAGATAATCCTGAAACAATACCTCCAATGTCAGAATTACTTAATATAAAAAAAGAAGGAAATATACCTTGGGTTAAAATAATTTTGGCTTTAATACCTATTTCATTTGTTGTGATATTTTTTCTTGCTTATATGAAAGGTATTACAATTACTACAGGTCTTTTTGAATTTGTTGCAATTAGTATGATTATGGGATTTTTAGGTTCAATATGTTCAGGATCAAAAGTCAAATCTGCAATAGTAGGAGCTGTTGCAGCCCCAATCACTATAATTCACCCTTTACTTGCAGCAGGATGGTTTTCAGGCCTTGCAGAAGCTAAATTTAGAAAAGTAAGAAAAAGAGACATTACTAATTTAGGAAATGTAAATAGTTTAAGAGATTTATGGGAAAATAACATATTCAGAATACTCCTTGTAGTTATTGGAACAAATATCTCAGTCAGTATAGCTACATTAGTAATCTTACCTTCAAGAGTTTTTATACCGCTATTCTTTAAATTATTTGGAGGTTAAAAATGTATTTAATATTCAGATGTGACTGTGGAAGAGTCTTATATGCTAAAAAAGGAGTAGCTACAAGAAAATGCAGTTGCGGAAAAACAATTAAAGTAAAAAGTAGACGAATCCTTAAAAAAGTAGAAACTGCACGAGATGCAACAGATGCAGTTCAAGCATTACAAGAAGAAATCTACGGAAGCACAATGTTTAGAACAGCACAAGAAGTTAAAGATAATCGTCTCCAAAGTAGAATTAACAAATTATACTAATTATAAAAATATACTAATATATTTAATAAAACTATGCTACTTAAAAAATTATACTAACTATACTAACTAAAAAATTATACTAATTATTTAATAAATAAAATTTAAGGAAAAATTAAAATGAGTAACACAATAATAATATTAGAAATTATATTAATAGCCATATTGATCCTGTTTACAGGATTATTGACTATGTCTGAATTTGCAATTGTTGCTTCAAGAAAAATAACTTTACAAAAAATGAGTAATGATGGAAATAAAAAAGCTTCAAAAGTTATTAAATTAATTGAAGATCCTAATGAATTCTTATCCACCGCACAAATAGGAATTACTCTTATTGGGATTGTAACCGGGGCAATTGGTGGAACTGAATTTTCAAAACCATTAGGTGCATTTTTAGGACAATTTATACCATATAGTAACGAAATCAGTTTTTTAATAGTTATCGCAATTACAACTTACTTTACAATACTTATTGGAGAATTAGTTCCAAAAAGAGTTGGATTGAACAAACCAGAAAAAATGGCAATTAAAACTGTAAGTATGATAACAGTACTTGCAACAATTTGTAGACCTATTGTAAATTTACTTAATAAATCAACAGATCTTACATTAAAACTTATTGGTTCAAAACCTGATGAAGATAACCTTGTAACAGAAGAAGCTGTTGAAGAGTTAATTGAAGAAGGAATTGAAGACGGAACTATTGAAGAAGAGGAAAAAGAGATTATTAAAAGAGTATTCCGTTTAGATGACCAAAAAGTCGATATGATTATGACTCCAAGAAATGAAATGGTTTGGTTAGATTTAGAAGATGATGAAGAAATTAACATGCAAAAAATCATTGAAAGTGAAAGATCTATCTTCCCAGTTAGTGAAGGAGAATTAGATGATTTTATTGGAGTTGTTCAAGCAAAAGACCTTTTAAGTAATATTTACTCTAAAAAACAATTAGATTTAAATAAAAATATTAGAAATAATATTAAAAAACCATTAGTTGTTCCTGAAAACTTATTATCTATGGAATTATTACATGAATTTAAAGAAAACAAAAAACACGTACACATGGTAATTATCGTAGATGAATTTGGAAGTGTTGTAGGTTTAATCACTCTAAACGATTTACTTGAATGTATTGTAGGAGATATTCCAGGAATTGATGAAGAAGATGCTCCTCGTGCATTAGAAAGAAAAGATGGAACTTGGTTAATTGATGGTAGATACTCAATTTCAGACTTTAAAGAATTATTTAATATTGAAAAAGAATTACCTGAAGAAGTAGAAGATGGATTTACTACAATTGCAGGATTTATCTTAAGTTATGCAAATAAAATCCCTGAAATTGGAGAAATATTCAATTGGAAAAACTTTTCTTTTGAAATCGTAGATATGGATGGAAATCATATTGATGAAATCTTAATCACAATAAGTGAAGAAGAAAATGATGATGAAATAGATAACAAAAATGAATAAAAATAATTTAAATAAAAATTAAAAACATTAGAGGAATAATATGGAAATGATTATTCAAATTGCATTATTAATAATAGGATTTGTTTTCCTTGTAAAAGGTGCAGATATGTTTGTTGATGGTGCAAGTAATATTGCATATAACTTTAAAATACCTACTTTAATTGTAGGGTTAACTATTGTAGCATTTGGTACAAGTGCTCCTGAAGCAGCAGTATCCATTGCAGCATCTGTTGCTGGAAATAATGCAATTTCAATTGGAAATGTTGTTGGAAGTAATATTTTCAATTTATTATGTATTATAGGAATATGTGCACTTATTGGTACTCTACCAGTTGATAAAGAATTACTTAAAAGAGATTTCCCAGTTGTTTTAGGTTCAACAGTTTTACTTGTTCTCTTTGCACATTTATTCGGAGAATTAAGTAGAGTCATAGGAATATTATTCCTTGCTTTAATCATCATATATGTTTATTTAATGGTTAAAAAAGCAAAAAGCAATCCAGAAGCTTCTGAAGTTCAAGAAGCTAAATTTGGAATGGGAAAATCAATTATTTTCTTAATCATTGGTCTTATTGGAATCATTTTAGGTGCAGAATTTGTAGTAAACTCTGCAAGTTTCCTTGCATCAATGTTTGGATTAAGTGACACTCTTATTGGTCTTACTATTGTAGCTATTGGAACATCACTCCCTGAACTTGTAACCTCACTTACAGCACTTAAAAAAGGAGATACCGGAATAGTAATTGGAAATATCATCGGATCTTGTCTTTTCAATATATTATTCATTTTAGGAATAAGTAGTGCAATAGTCCCAATGCCTATAGCTCCAACAATGATGACTGATTTAATATTCTTAGTTGCAATTACAGCACTCAGCTATATATTTGCAAATACAAAAGATAAATTTGATAGAAAAGAAGGTTTAGTCTTATTTGTATTATTCATAATTTATATGGCATTTGTAATTATAAGAAATTAAATAACATAATAATATAAAAAATACAAATTTAATAAAAATAAGTTATACTAAAGAAATTAATAATTAAATAATATTAATTTCTTTTAATTAATTTTTCTAATTTTTTAATATTTCTAATTTTTCAATCTTTTAAATTTTCTTGGATTATTGATTTTATTTCACAGGTTTTACATATTTTGCCTGAAGTTGGTTCGCCACAAATTTCACATTCATTTAAAACTGTTCTTGTTGGTGGAACATCTAAAATATCAATAAATGAATTCATAACATTATTTTTAGTACCTGGATGTTTAGCTTCTGTTTCATTTAAGAAATGTTTAATTTTTGCTCTAAGTGATAAACTGGAATAAGGACATTCAGCAATATGGATGTGAATATTATTTAGGATTGCCCATTTTTTAACATCTGCTTCTGGAGTGTTCCATAATGGTTTAATTCTTGGAACTAATTTTTCATGAATTCTATCTAATTCTGGACCAAATTTAGAGAATTTAACAGTATCACCTCTTGAGAAACTCATTAAAAATGATTGGATTTCATCATCAAGATTATGGCCTGTAGCTATTTTATCAGCACCCCATTCATAAGCAGTTTTATTTAAGATATTTCTTCTAAATACACCACATGGAATACATGCACTTTTAAAATAAGAATAAATATCATCTAATTCAAGATTTTCCTCTTCTTTAAATGATTTTTGAATAAGTGGAATATCGCAAATCTTAGCATTTTCAATAGCTGCTTCAACTCCAAATTCCCTGTAAGCAGAAATTCCTTCATTTACAGAAATAGCTACTAATTCAAAATCAAAATCTGCAGAATCTTGAAAATGTTTAAGAGCATGTAATGTAAGAACACTATCTTTTCCACCAGAAAGTGCAACTGCAATTTTTTCACCTTCTTTAATCAAATTATAATCTTTGATAAGATTATTAATTCGTGAAAAAATCATATTATTAAATTCTTCTTTCTGGGTCATAAATATCACATTAATATAATTCTATAAATAAGATTCTATAAATAAGGTCCTATAAATAAAAATTATGAATAGAAAATAATAAATAAAAATAGTAATTAAAAAAATAATTAAAAAAATTAAAAATAAAAATTAATTAAAAAAGTTAGAATTTTTCACTAGCTTCTTTAATTACTTTAATAATTAAATCTAAGTCTTCTTTAGATAAATTAGGGTGTACTGGAAGAGATAAAACCTCATCAACAATTTCTTCAGTTACAGGAAGAGATTGGTCATAACCCATTTTAGTGTATAAAACTTGTTTGTATAATGGAATAGGATAATAAACACCAGTTCCAATACCATTTTCTAATAAATAATCTAAGAATTGGTCTCTTTTACCATTAGCTATTTTAATAGTATATTGATGGTAAACATGTTTATAATCATCTTTTACTATAGGAGTTTCAACACCTTCAACATCAGCTAATCCTTCATTTAAATAAGCAGCATTAGCTATTCTTTTATCATTAAAGGAATCAATTTTTTTAAGTTGTTCAATACCAATAGCTGCACCAATATCAGTCATTCTGAAGTTATATCCAAGAACATCATGATGGTATTTTACAGCAGATCCGTGAGCTCTAAAGACTTTAGCATTTTCAGCAAATTCTTTATTATTAGTGGTAATCATTCCACCTTCACTTGTAGTCATATTTTTAGTTGGATAAAAACTAAAACAAGCCATATCTCCAAGAACCCCTACTTTATCTCCTTTGTAAGTAGCACCATGTGCTTGAGCAGCATCTTCAATAACAATTAAATCATGTTCTTTAGCTATTTTCATAATAGGTTCCATATCTGCAGCTTGACCATATAACTGAACAGGCATAATTGCTTTTGTTTTATCAGTAATAGCTTCTTCAATTTTACTTGGGTCGATAGTAAAAGTTTCAGGGTCAATATCAACAAAGACAGGTTTAGCACCAGTGTATAAAACAGAATTTCCAGTAGCTGCAAAAGTAAATGGAGTTGTAATTACCTCATCACCTTCACCAATACCTGCTGCTAAAAGAGCAACATGTAATGCAGAAGTTCCAGAGTTAGTAGCAATACCATATTTAGCACCAACATATTCTGCAAATTTCTCTTCAAATTCAATTACTTTTGGTCCTTGTGCAATCATTCCAGATTTCATAACTTCAATGACTGCATTAATTTCCTCATCTTCAATAATAGGACTAGCTATTGAAACTTTAATATCTGCCATATTTTCACCTAAATAAAAATTATAATAAATGTAAAAAATATCGAATAATAATTCTAATATATTATCTAATTATATTATCTTATTATATATTTTTTGTAATATATTAATCTTACCAAAAAATTAAAATTTATTTATAAATTATCCTAAAAATTAATAAAAAACATCCTAAAATTTAGTAAAAATTAATAAAGAAAAACTAAATAATTAATATAAGTAATTATAATAAGAAAAAATAAGAAAATAGGAGACTAAAAATAGACAATAAAAAATAGGAGAGTAAAAAAATGGATGAAAAAACTAATGAAGATATAGAATTTAATTATACTGAAGATGAACTTAAAATAATTAAAGAAGGAAAAGCGGAAATTACATTCCCTGATTTTGATAAAGTCTCATCTGATGCTCCTGTTTTTTATAATCCAAAAATGGAATTTAATAGAGATATGTCTATTCTTGCACTTCAAACTTACCAAAAAGAAGTAGATAGAGAAATTAATATCTGTGATTTATTTGGTGGAAGTGGAATAAGAGGAATTCGTTATAAAAAAGAAATTGATGGATGTGGAGAAGTAAATATTAATGATATTAATTCACTTGCAAATAAATTTACAGAAATCAATGCTGAAAATAACGATGTTGAAGTGATAATTGACCAAAAAGAAGCAAATATCGAACTTAGAAATAATATGGGAAAATTCGATGTTATTGATATTGATCCATTTGGAACTCCATCACCATTCTTAGATTCTGCCTGTTATAATTTAAAAAGAGATTCATTATTATGTGTGACTGCAACTGATACATCTTGTCTTTCTGGAACCTATAAAGCACCATGTATCAGAAAATACAATGCAAAACCTTATAGAAGCGAATACTACCATGAAAATGGAATCCGTATATTAACTGGTTTTGTTGCTTTAACCCTTGCTAAATATCAAAAATATATTGAAGTTAAAATGTCTCATAGTACAGAACACTATATGAGAGTTTATATGAAAGTTAAAAAAGGTTCAAAAGCAACTGATAAATCCTTAAAAAACATTGGATATATCGGACACTGTAATAAATGTTTACACAGAGTAGTTGTAGACGGAGGCCTTGCAGGATGTATCCCTGAATATTGTCCAGAATGTGGAGAAAAACTCATAACTGCAGGTCCAATGTGGCTTGGTCCAATACAAAACAAAGAGTTTATTGAAGAAATGATAAAAACTTCAGAAGAAAAAGAACTCAATACAAAAGATAAACTCTTAAAACTTTTAAACCAATGCAGAGACGAAGCTGAAGCCCCTGCAACATTCTATCATATCCATAAAATGTGCAGATTATTACATGTAAGTTCTCCTAAATTAGACGTATTCATAAATAAACTTGAACAACATGGATTCCAAGCTATAAAAACCCACTACGATCCACTTGGAATTAAAACCGAAGCAACAAGTAAAGAAATATTAGATATGATTAAAGAACTTGATGCAGAGGGAGAATTAAATTAATAATACTAAATAGAAATTAAATAGAAATTAAATAGAAGATTCATATTGGTGAAAATAATATGAAATTAGTAATTCAAAGAGTATCTGAAGCAAGTGTTGAAGTAGAAGGAGAAATTGTAGGTCAAATTAAGAAAGGACTTATGGTTTTAATTGGCCTTAAAGAAGGAGATACAACTGAAGAAGCAGATTATTTAATAAATAAATTATTAAAGATGAGAATATTCCCTGATGATGAAGGAAAAATGAATAAATCTGTTCAAGATGTTGATGGAGAAGTATTATTAATATCTCAATTTACATTACATAGTTCTCACAAAAAACACAGACCTTCATTTCATAATGCAATGAATTTCAAAGATGCTGAAGTTTTATATGATTATTTCTGTGATAAATGCAGTGAACAAATTCACACAGAAACTGGATCTTTTGGAGCTATGATGAATGTTCAATTAATTAATGATGGTCCTGTAACAATAGTTATAGAAAAAGAATTTAATTAATAACAACTAATCGATTAAATGATAAATATAATCTAAAATAATTAAATTTAATCTAATTTAAAATATTTTTCATTATTTTCCACCCATTCTTTAAGTGCTTCATTTACTGCTTTTGTATACCATCCGTGGGCAAAATTAAATTTAGAAGCTGCAATTTTTTTAAATTTTAAATCAATTTCACAATCAACTGCAATTGTTGTTTTTCTTGTAGGTCTTTTTTTAGAATCAGTCATAATAAACACCTTAAAATCAATTATAAATATTAAGTTAAAACTAATTTAAAAGTTTTACTCAAAAATAACTTCAATCTTGCTTTTAAATTGTAAAAAACATATGAAATGATAATAATTTTACAATATAATAATAATCTTATAAAAGAATAAAAAGTTCATAAAATAAGAATTTTATAAAAGAATAATAATTTTTAAAATGAAGTAAAATTATGTATAAAACATGAAAATTTTAAAAAAAATAATAAAAAAGACTAATTTTATAGTAAAATAGCATAAAAAATAGTTGTCTCATATATAGTTTGGAGACAAATAACATAACTTTTATAAATAATAAAAATATAATATTAAAATATTAAACAATGTTCAATTATTAATTTAAATTATTTTAACTGAATTAAGATAATTTTAAAAATTAAAATTGATATTGAAAAATGTATTAAGAAGTGAAACCTATGTGTGCTAAGAAAAAAGAAGAAATAGTCAAATTAGATGAAACTGACATTAAAATTCTTAAAATTATTAATGACGATGTTAGAATTTCATACAGACAAATTTCCCGCGATTTAGGAATTTCTGTTGGTACTGTTCATAACCGTATTGACAAAATGTTAAAATCTGGAGTTATTGAAAAATTTGCACCAGTATTAAATCACAGAAAATTAGGATACCAATTTACAAGTATCATCGGAGTAAAAGTAAACGGTGGAGAACTTGAAAGTTGGGAGAATAAAACAGCATCTAATAAGAATATTGTAGGAATTTACGATGTCACCGGAGAATATGACGCAATTTTAATTGCAAAATTCAAGGATACTGATGAATTAGATGTTTTCCTTAAACAATTACTTAAAGAACCAAGTATTGAAAGAACTTACACTCAAACAGTACTTAATGTTGTAAAAGAGGATATGGGTTCTGCAAATATACTTTAATTCAATTATTATAATTATTATAATTATCTTATTTGACGAACATAAAAATTATTAAAATACTTAAATTACAATTAATTAACTAATTAAACTAATTAATTAAATTAATTAATTAACTATTAAATAAAAAAATAAATTATACAAGTCGTGATAAAATGGCAGTTTGTTTCCCTGATACTCAAGGTGATGCTCCACGTATAGCTATCCATTTGAGTAGAGTAGGAGTCACAGGAGTTAAAAAACTTTTAAGACTCGAAAGAGGAGAAAAAAGACCAATAATCTTAATACCTACTTTTGATGCTTTTGTGGATTTACCAAGTAATCAAAAAGGTATTCATATGTCCAGAAGTCCTGAGGCAATTAGTGAAGTTGTTGATGAGGTAGTTTCTAATTCAACTATTGGAGTAGAATCTATTTGTGCAAATATTGTTAAAAGAATGCTTGAAAAGCATGAATATGCAGCACGTGTTGAAGTTAATATGACTAGTGATTTTATGTTTACAAGAGAATCACCAGTAACTAACAAAGAATCACAAGAAATGGCTAAATTAATAGCTAATGCTGTAGGAATTCGTGATGAAAATGGTGAAATCACTATACGTAAAAGTATAGGTGCTGAAGTAGTCGGTATGACTGTTTGTCCATGTGCTCAAGAATCTGTAAGAGAAGCTGATAGAGTTAAATTACTTGAATTCTTAGATGAAGAAACATGTGCAAAAGTTTTAGATACTGTAACTTTCGCTTCACATAACCAAAGAGGTGTAGGAACTATCCTTATTGAAGTTCCAGAACATCAAAATGTTGAAGGGGAAAAAATCATAGAGATTATTGAAAGTTCTATGAGTTCACCAGTATGTGGACTTTTAAAACGTCCTGATGAAAATGCTACTGTAATGAATGCTCACAAAAACCCTGTTTTTGTTGAAGATTGTGTTAGAAACATGGTTGAAAAAATCATTGAAGAATATTCAGATCTTCCAGATGATACTTTAATTACTTTCAGACAAGTAAACCATGAAAGTATCCACAGACACAATGCATTTGCAGAAAAAGTATCCACACTTGGATCTTTAAAAGAAGAACTTAATTGGGAAGAATAATTTCTTTCCTATTTTATTTTTTTACAACATAAGTAATACTTTTTTTAATAAAATTATTAATAAAAATTAATAAGAATCAATTTTATTAACTCAATATCCCACATAACAAGTGTATTTTATAAAAATATTAATAATAAAATAAACTAAAATTAATATAATTAAAGTTTAAACTTTGATAATAAGAATAATACTAATTAAAGTTTAACTTAATAAATAATTAAAAATTTAAAGTGATAATATGGGACATTTATTACCAAAAATTACAGGACAATTTGTAGGACATTATAATGCATTTAAAGGATCAAGAGCTGCATACAGTAGTGATAAAATACTTATTGTAAGAGGAATATCTGCAGATAACATAACTCTTGAAGAAATGGGTCCTAAAATAGATGAATTAGAAAGTGTATTTGGCGGAGAAATAATTTCAATTGATAGTGATACTGGAAAAAACTTTATTGAAAAAATAGACACTCAACTTAGAGAAGCTATGGATATTGAATCTGCACCAGATACTGGTGGAATTAAAAAAATGACTGAAAATTTAGAATCTATGGGGTTAAAAGTAGAAACCAGATTAATTAAAATGAAACATGCTACTGCATTCGTAGCTACATGGAAAGACAAATCTGGATTTGGACCACTCTATGTTGAAATAACAGTATCCGATAATGATGCTTAATTAAATAATAATCATAGAAAAATAAAAAACAGATAATAAGGGTAATAAAGATAATAAAGATAATGAATATAATAAATTAGGTGAAAAAATGCCATTACCACAATTTGATTTAGAAAATATAACTAAACAAGACATCATGTTTATCTTAAATGCAGAAAGAGAAGATATTCTCGAAATAATGAAATTAGCTAATTCTAAAAGAGAACATGATTATGTAACATATTCTAAAAATGTTTTCATTCCATTAACTGAAATATGTAGAAATGATTGTGGTTACTGTGCATTTAAAAAAAATCCGAATGACCCTGAGGCAATTTTACTTAAAACAAAAGAAGAAGTTTTATCTACATTAAAAGAAGCTGAAAAATACGGTTGTAAAGAAGCATTATTTACAATGGGTGAAGATGCAGATACAGAAAAAGCAGTACAAGACAGATTATCTGAATTTGGATATGAAAATATGACTGATTATATTTATGATATCTGTAAAATGACTATTGAAGAAACTAATCTTTTACCACATACCAATGCTGGAAACTTCTCTTTTGAATCTATGAAAAAACTCAAAGAATATAATGTTTCTATGGGAATGATGTTAGAAAGTTCATCAGAACGCTTAATGGAAACAATAGCTCATAAAAAAAGTCCAGGAAAACATCCTAAAATTAGACTCCAAACAATTGAAAATGCTGGAAAACTCAAAATCCCATATACAACTGGAATATTAATTGGAATTGGAGAAAAAAAAGAAGAAATAGCTGACTCATTACTTGAAATTAAAAAAATCCAAGACAAATACGGACATATTCAAGAAGTCATTATTCAAAACTTCACACCAAGTCCTGGAATTGAAATGGAAAATCATAGCCAACCAAGTCTTTTAGATATGATAAGAACCGTTGCAGCAGCACAATTATTATTCCAAGGCGTCTCTGTACAAGTCCCACCTAACTTAAACTATGATACAAGCCAAATATTCTTAATCTGTGGAACTGATGACTGGGGAGGAGTTTCTCCACTCAGTGAAGATTATGTAAATCCAAGCTCACCATGGCCAACATTAGACCATCTTGAAAAATTAACTAATGACACAGGTTTAAAATTAAAAGAAAGATTGGCTATTTACAAAAAATACATAAATTCAGAATACTTAGAAAATCCAGAATTATTAAAAAAAGCTCAAGAATTACAAGATAAAATAGAAAATTGAATATAAATAAGTAGTAATAAAAAATTATTAATAAATAATTTAATTAATTAAAATCAATTAATTATTCATGAATCTTAGCATCCACCACAATATGAGCTACACCTGGAGAATATTTTT
>JAKSUE010000119.1 GCA_024409165.1 archaeon | reverse complement strand
TGTAAAAATTTATATCAATTAAAAAAAAATGGAAATATTAAAAAAAATGGAAATATTAAAAAAAAATATTAAAGAGAGAAATTTAAACCAGGAATTTCAGTTGAGGTTAATGATTCACAGATTGCATTAATGTTTCCTGCTTGAATATAACCTATTCCATAAGATTCCATATATTTAGCAGGGTTATCTAATGCCCAACCATAATTTGCATCCCAAGCTCTTCCTACTTTAGAATGAACACTTGCACAAGCTCCATATGGTTTAGAATAAAATATTGATAAAACACGTGCTCCGTGGAAATTATCAATAAAATAGGTGCCTAATTGTCCAGACCATTCTTCAATACATCCAACATCTACTCCACCAAAACAACAGACAAGAACAGCACTTCCACCTCTACATCCATATTTATAAGCGATATTATGCATATTAGGACCTACACCAATAATTTTAGTTTTATATCCTTTGGATTTAAAGACTTTTTCGATTTGTTTAAGCATTTTCATATCTTGAGATTTAGATCTAACAATATCTGAAGTTAAATAGAAAGTACAATCTTTTAATGGAGCATATACAATATAGTCTTTACTTCTAAAATCACAAGTACTTGGTAATTTTTTATTAGAATTATATGAAGTTAATATTTTAGCAAAACCTATTGTATATAACTTAAATTCGATTCTATCTTGACATAAAACATAAGATGGAACACAATGATTAACAGAGATATAATTATAAACTTTATTAGTTAAACTAAGATAAGACTTTTTAGAAAGTTTACAATAAATCCATTTAGTTTTATAACTTTTATATTTTGAAACAATACCTAAAGTAATGTCCTTTTTATTTCCATTATTAATATTTTTAATAGCTGCAGCCATTAAGTAAGAAAATTGATAAATAGTATAACTCTTATTATCAATAATTACTTTAGAAGGTAATTTCTTATTTTTATCAACATATGCTTTTAAATTAATTGATTCATTCATAACACTATCAAATTTAACTTTAATAGGATTAACTATAAATTTAGAATTAACTGATTTTGAAGAGTAATGTTTATTACCATTATATTTAACTACCACAGAATAACTGCTAATTGAATTAAATTTTAATTTAGCTACACCATTTTTATTAGTAGTTAATTTATAAATCCTTTTAATAGATGGAATATGTACATAAACAACTTTATTTTTAAGAGCTTTGCCATTTTTATCTTTTAAAGTAATTAAAAAAGTACCATATTTATCAGAATCATATTTAATACTTGGTGCATTTATATAAACAGGTAATTTAGTAATAATAACACGAGAACTTACAGAAGATTTAGAATAATAAGCATTTCCAGCATATTTAATAGAAACTTTGGTATTTCTAATTTTATTTATAAAACTTAATTTAGCTACACCATTTTTATTAGTAGTTAATTTAAAAGTTTTACGGCCTACTTTAACGATAACTGTCTTTTTACTAAGTGAAACACCATTTTTATCTTTTAAAGTAATAACTAAATAATGTTTAGAAACAGTTATGTATGACTTAACAGTAGGTGCTTTAATAACAGTAGCTACTTTTGTAATAGTAATCTTAGAAGATATTTTAGAAGCTAAATAATTAGAATCACCATTAAAATAAATAGAAGCAGTATAAGTCTTTGGAATTGATTTAAATTTAAAAATAGCAATACCATTTTCATTTGTAGTTACTTTATAAGTTTTAACTCCTTTTATATTAACAAAAATAGTTTTATTAGCAATACCATTACCATACTCATCTTGTAAAGTAATTAAGAACTTAACATTACCATAAGAAAATTTAGCATTAGGAGCAATTAAAGTAGTTTTAATAGGATATTTATTAGAATCAAATTGAGAATCAATATTTAATTCTAAAGATCCATCATCCATAGTATCATTAGAAGAATTATTAGAATTATTAGAATTAGCTATAGTTTGAATAGAATATTCATCATTTAAAACAACATTAGTATTTATATCTACATTATCCGTTGCAGAAACAGATGAAATAGCAACTGCTAAAACGAAAAATAAAACTAAAAAATAAATATAATGCTTAATTCTATTACCTCCTTTAATAATATATAATAATATAATAAATAAATAGCAGAATAAACTTTAAAATAAAAAATAAAGTTAAAAAAGAACTAAAATAAATCATATAATTAAAAATTAGAAATAAACTGAATAATAGACGATTTATAATCGATTAAAAAAAGAAAAAAGTGAGGAAAAATCCTCAATTTAAAGTTTATATAATTTTAATAGCATTGTTAATAGTTTTACTTACTGCATAAGAAACGTTTTTAGTTGAAATAGCAACTTTATAAGTTCCTTTAGCTAAAGCTTTAGTATTAATAGTAGCTATACCATTAGCATTAGTAGTTGTAGTGTAAGTTTTTACAAGTTTAGATCCTTTGTAAACTTTAACAACAACAGAAAGACCATTAATAGGTTCATCTTGTGCATTGGTAATATTGACTTTAAAGTATCCATTAGTTTTATATTTAGCAGTTATATTATCTGCAACAACTTTAGTTGAATACTTAGTCATAACAATAGCATTACTAACAGATTTACTAACAGCATAATACTTATTAGAAGAACTAATAGTAACTTTATAAGTTCCTTTAGCTAAAGCATAAGTATTAATAGAAGCAGCACCATTAGCATTAGTTTTTAAAGAATAAGTTTTTACAAGCTTACCTTTAGAATTATAAAGTTTAACAGTTAATGCAAGACCACTAATTGCTTTTCCACCATCAGCTTTAGCAACATTTATTTTAAAGTAACTCTTTTTACCACAAATATTAGTCACACTTGGTGCAGTAACAACAGTTTTTTGTTTTTGCATTACAATGCCACTTTTAACAGTCTTACTAACAGCATAATACTTATTAGAAGATGTAATAACAACTTTATAAGTTCCTGCAGCTAAAGTTTTAGTATTAATCTTAGCAACACCAGTCTTATCAGTCTTAGCTGAAAAAGTTTTTACAAGTTTATTCTTAGAATTATAAACTTTCACAGTAAGTGCAAGACCACTAAGTGCAGCTTTATCAACATTTCTTGTAACTTTAATAGTTAAATACTCATTTAAACCACATTTATTAGTTACTTTAGGAGCACTAACAGTAGTTGGAGCTTTCTTATAATTAATATAAGTAGTTACAATATTAGAAGAAACTGCATTAGATCCTACAAGAACTTTATGTTTTCCAATACTAATACCACTAACAGTCCAATAAGCATAACCTTTATCATCAGTAGTTAATTGAACAGCTTTAAATTTACTACCTGTGTAAATATTTAAAAGAACAGAAGCTCCAATTAAAGCTTTACCAGTAGATTTATTAACCATTCTAACTTTAAAAGTATTATTACCTTTGTAATAAGCAGTAGTTGCTTTAGCACTTATTTTAGCAGTAACTTTTTTAATAACAATAGTTCTATATCCGTAAGCACTTGCTACATAGTTAGAACTACCATCAAATATTTTAACATAATAAGTACCTGGAGCTAAGTTCATACCAACTCCAGAGCCAGTATAAACACTAAAAGTACCAATTAAATATTTACTAGTACATTTTTTATTAGAATAAACTTTTATAGTAGCTACATCATTAATAGTAGTACCAGACTTCTTATTCTTCAAAGTAACAGTCCATTTTGCACCAGAACCATAAGTAGAACTATAATTAGGTGCAGAGAAAACCGCCTCAACAGCTGTGATATTGAAATTTATAGCTTTAGAAGTAGCAATAATACCTTCACCTGGAGAAACAGTGATTCTATAACCAGTACCTACAGGAACAGCTCCTCCACCAAAAGCATTAAGAGTATCAGCAGATACATTTACAGTACCATTTTCATTAGTTGTATAACCCCATCTGATACTCATTGAAGAGTTTTCAAATAAGAAATATACTGATTTACCTGCTGCAGGTTTATCTAAAACAGTATCCCATAAAACAACAACAAAGTAATTGTTTTGATATTCAGAAGAACATTGATCTTCAAGAACTCTAATTTCACATTCAAGAATGAATTTTAATTTAGTAGTAGCATTTAAATTATCTTTATATGAGATAGATAAGTTAGCAGCAGTAAGATTTTCTATATCTGCAATATTAAATGAAACAGTATTATTTTCAACAGTGAAATTAGCAATATTTAAAGTAGCATTTACATCAATAGTTTCATTAGTACCATTTTCAGTGATATTGTTTGTTTTATAAGTATAATCTAAAACTAATTTCAAATCATCTTTTTTAATGGTAACTATATTACCTTCACTATCTATAACTGTAACAAGAACATTAACATCATAATTATCAATATTTACATTAGTAGTATCTGCAACTTTAATACCAGGAGTGTAGAATTCTAAATTAGTAATAGCATTACATTCATCGAGATAATTGATTTCTACAACACCAGAAACGATTTTTTCAATATCTTTAATGTTGAAAGAGATAGTATTGTTTACAACAGTAAAGTCTGTGATGTTTTGAGTAGATTCTTTCTTATCAGAATCAGTGAAACCTAAAACTATACTTAAATCTTCTTTGGTAACATTGATTACAGTACCATTTTTAGTAACTTCAACTGGAATAATTACATCATCATTCTCAGTATTTACTTTAGTAATATTTGAAACAGCGATAGATGAACCTGTATCATTATCACCATCATTTAAAACAACGCCATTAGCCATATCTGCATTATCTGCTGCAGAAACAGCTCCTACACATAATACAAGTAATACAGCCATTACAAGTACCATAATATAGGAATTTTTTAGTTTGATAATATTATCATAACCTCCTATAATTTTAATGACATCATAAAAATATTAAAAATTCTTAATTGAGGGATTGAATAATTATTCAAATATCAATTAATAAATTATTAATATAATTATTAATAATAATATAAGATTTTATCTATTAAATACTTAACGAATTTAATGAAAAAATAATAAAAAT
>JAKSUE010000118.1 GCA_024409165.1 archaeon | reverse complement strand
CGTGTATAACTACCAATTTCTCCCATAGAAATAGCTACAGTATTATCAAAATGAGATAAAATAGCAAGTATTGTAAGTGTATCTTCTAAATTATTAGGCATAACAGCTATTTTAGCAATATCTCCAACAGCATGTTCTTTCTCAACAATATCTGCTAAAAAGTCTAAATGAGGAGTTTTCTTAAAATTATGATAAGAAACAATTGTTTTTACACCAGTATCATGAATCTCTTTAATATATTTCTCATCACATTGAAGTTCAATATCAACATAATCAGCAACATCACAGCATTCTCTTAAAATAGTAATTCTATCTTCTTCACTTCCTTTAAATGATCCACCTTCAGAGTGAACTCTATTAGTAGCTATTATTGGAAAATTAATTTCTTCAATAATCTCTTTAACTAACTTAGGATTAGGGTTTTTCATACCATCAATTCTAAGTTCCAATATATCAGCACCTTTTATAATACATTCATTTGCTGTTTTAAGAATCAATTCTTTATTCTTTTGAAATATGGGAATAGCTATTTTAGTTTCGCTGTACATTTTATCCTCATTAAATTTGATTTTAAATATTATAATTAATCTTGTTTTATTATTTATTATTTTTTATGTAAGTTATATAATTTATTATCTATTCGTATTGAATTATTATTATTCATAGGTTTATTTTTAATTTTTTTATTTATTATTTATATTCTTGTTTTGACTTTATTTTTTATTAATTATTCATTTAAATCATTATTTTCATATTTAGTTTACTATATATAACTATTTATTAATTTTAAGCATTTTTAATGTATAGTTTACTATATAAAACCCTATAAAGCAATTTAATCGTTAAGTTTAAATACTACTTTTTTCATAATTAGTATTATCCAGATATTGTGGTATGTAATTAAAAAAATATTTGGGTGGTGATTATTAGTGGTAATATTATATGAAAAATTAAACTCAATAATTAACGATAATATGAAAACTGAAGAAAATCTTAAAGAGAATTCTACATCATATAAATCTTTTGATGAAATCTCAGAAACTGAATGGTCTATATTTAAGGAAGAATTAGATGCATATGTATCTAAGATGGGATTTGAAAAGACTTATGTTGAACTTGTGGATGATGGTTTTACATTTGAAAAAATTTTTTATATTAAATCTCCAAAGGATAAAACTTTTAATGAATTATTGATTTATTTTAAAAAAATTGTAGCTCATATGGAATCTTTTTCTATATCTCATAATTTAGAATCTGTATTTATGGAGTCTTATATACTCTTTGATTAGAGGAGGGTTTTTTATTAATATTAAAGATTCTCCCCAATATCATCTTTATCATTGGACAAAGGTTTTAAATAGTAATATAAATAAGTTAATTAAAGGCAATATCAGTTCTCGTTCTGTATATGCTACTATTATTAATCGTGCATATTATAGTGCTTATTCTTATACATTATTTTGGTTAGAGGAAAATTATTCTTTTAGTTTTAAATCTAATAATTATTATAGTGCTATAGGAGAAAAACCTATGTCTAAACATAAACAAGTTAGAAAGGAACTTAAGTTTAAAAATTCTTCTTCAGGTTTTTTATTACAAAAATTATTTAATTTGAGAATAATTGCAGATTATAAACTTAATGAAGATTTAACAAGAGATGATGTTAATAATGCAATAGGGATGATGGATGACATTGTTAAATCTTTAAATTTTTAAATAATAAGTTTTACTTTATTTCTTATTGGAAAAAATTATTATTTTAAATTTTATACTCCTTTTTTTAAATTTTATAATAATTTTTCTATTTTTAAATTTTATACTCATTTTTTAGTATATATAATTAAGAAAGTTTTTTTTTAAATCAAATTTAAAAAATTTATTTTTATTTAAATTCTAAATCAAATATTTATGGTGGATTATGAAAGTTGTAGCTATTGGTGCGGATATTTCAAGTAATGATGTTAGTGTTTCAGATTCATTAGTTGCAAATATTGAAAAAGATATTCCTAAATTAATTGAATTAGGTGCTAAAAAAGCTGCTTTGACAAATATTACAGGTGATGATGTAGTAATTTCTGCTTTTGTTGAAGATGAGTTTTTAGAAGTTGTTAATAGAGGAATTGTTGATATTTTAAGAGATAATGCTGAAGATCTTGGTGATTTGAATGGGATTTCTACAAATCCTGATGAGGCAGGTGAGGGTATTTCTTATGCTGAAGCTGTTGTGAATGATAATGGTTATCAAGATGCAATTATTCTTGGATTTGATACTTATGGTGGAGAGTCCTTTGTAGAGGCAGCTGCTAATTCTGCTATTAATGCAGCTAAAGGTATGGATTCTGTTATTGATGTTTCTGCTTTTATTGGTGAAAGTAGGGAAATACCTGGTGTTGGTTTTGTATCAAGCGAAACTGATGATCCTGTTGTTATAGCTACTGTTGAGAATTTAGAACAGATTGCTGTTGTTGCAGGTGCTATGATTGGTGCTGTTTTAGGAAATAAAAACACTTATCTTGTTAAAAGACATACTTCTTGTAATGTTTTACCTGGAAGTGTTTTACTCTCTGTTACTGCATTTATGAATGGAAATTTAATTGATATGTCAATTCCATTTGAAAATAAAACTCGAATTTTAGGATAGTTAATAGATTAAAACTTAGAAGATTATTAAATTATTAAATTAAAAATTATTATAATGAGGATTTTCATGATTCAACCTTTTAAATATGATTTAGGACTTTTTGTAAGTAATTTTGATCCATTGACATTAGGTCAACTTAATGTGATTTATAAATCTGCAAGTGAATGTAAGGATTTATATATTATTTTAAATTATTGTAATGATGATTTAATTGATTATAGGAAAAGATATCAATGGATTTATAATTTAAGTTCTCATTTTGATAATATTACTATTGTTCCTTTAGAAGTGGAATCTAATTCTAAAGCTAATTTTAATTCAAATTTAAAATATGATATTGATTACGTATATGGTCTAAATAAAAAAATAGATATTATTTATATCGATGCATTAAATTCATTAGATGATAGTTTAAATGATGGTTTCGATGATGGGTTTAGTCATTTATGTGATGTTAAAGTAAAGATAATTAATAGTGATGAACCACTTGCTCAGGATATTCATAATAATCCATTTAATTACTGGGATTTTATTCCAAATATTGTTAAAGAGTATTATGTTAAGAAGGTTCTTATTATTGGGAATGAATCTACTGGGAAATCTACTTTGGTTCAGACTCTTGCAAATATTTATAATACAAATTGTGTTCTTGAATATAGTAGGGAGGTGTGTTCAAGATGTGGTGGTGAGGATTATATGCTTACTGAGGACTTTGAGGAAGTGCTTTACCAACATAAATTAAATATTAAGAATGCAACTAAGGAGTCAAATAAGCTTTTATTTATTGATACAGATTCATTTATGACTTATTATTATAGAAAACATGCGGGTTTATTAGAATCTGATGATAGGGAATCTATTTTAGATAATGAGGATAATATTCGTTTAATCTCTGGTGAGTATGATTTGGTTTTATTTATGGAGTCTGATGTTCCATATGTTCAGGATGATTTAAGGATTCTTGATAGGAATGAAAATGGTCTTAGAGAGTCTTGTACAGAGATTATTAAGGAGATTTATAGGAATAATGGTATTGATTTTAAAGTAATTTCTGGATCTTATAGTGAACGTCTTGAAAAGGCACAATCTTTGATTAAAGATGGATTTGGGCTTTAAATAAGTTAATATGAATATATTTTATATTTAATTTAATTTTTCTATTTTAGGGATTAATATGAATAATAAAGTAACATTTGAAATGATTAAAGAAGCTAAAGAAAACTTAAAAGGAGTTATTAATTATACTCCTATAATATCTGCAAGTAATATAAGTAAAAATGTATTTTTTAAGGCAGAAAATCTTCAAAAAACTGGTTCTTTTAAGATTCGTGGATCTTATAATAAGATTTCTTCTTTAACAGAAGAGGAACTATCAAAAGGTGTTATTGCTTGTTCATCTGGTAATCATGCTCAGGGAGTTGCATTATCTGCATCAAAAAGAGGTATAAAATCTGTAGTGTGTATGCCAACAAATGCACCTTTAATAAAAAAAGAAGCTACTGAAAATTATGGTGCTGAGGTAATTTCTGTTGATGGAGTATATGATGATGCTGCAAGAGAAGCAAATCGTCTTTCTAAAGAAAAGGGTTATGTTTTTATTCATCCTTTTGATGATCCTTATATAATTGCAGGGCAAGGAACTTTAGGTATTGAGATTATAGAACAAATGCCTGATGTTGAGCAAGTTATTGTTCCTATTGGTGGTGGAGGTCTTATTAGTGGTATTTCTATTGCTATTAAAGCATTAAAACCTGATTGTAAAATTATAGGTGTTCAAGCTAAAGGTGTTCCATCAATGTATGGTTCACTAAAAGAAAATCATGTTGTTACTGTTTCTGATGCTACTACAGTAGCTGATGGAATTCATGTTTTAACTCCTGGAGATTTAACATTTGAAATTGTAAAAGAGAATGTTGATGAAATTGTCACTGTTGATGAAGATGAGATTTGTGCAGCTATTGTTGAACTCCTTCAAGGTCCTAAAATTGTAGCAGAAGGAGCATCTGCAACAACTTTAGCAGCATTTAAATATGCTAATATAGATACCTCTAAAAAAACAGTATGCTTAATTTCTGGAGGAAATATAGAATTAAATTCTCTTGAAAGAATATTAACAATAGGTAATATAAAATTAGGCCGTATTTTTGCAATTAATATTGAGTTAGAGGATAATGCAGAATCATTATCAAAACTTTTATCCCTTTTAGCTTCAAAAGGTATTGGGGGAGTAGATGTTCGAAGACAATATGTCACAAGAAACAACGACATCAATTTCTGCAATTTCTACATATCCTTTGAAACAAAAGACATAAAACATTGCAAAGACATAAAAGAAACTCTTATTGAAAATAATTATAATTTTTCTGTAATTTGATTATTTTTTAATTAATTCTATTTTTTTTATTGAAAATAATTATAATTTTTCTGTAATTTGATTATTTTTTAATTAATTCTA
>JAKSUE010000117.1 GCA_024409165.1 archaeon | reverse complement strand
TTCATTCTCTATAATACTATTTATTTTATTAATTTATAAAGATTACTATGAATACTATGAAAAATAAGTAAAAATAGAAAAAAATAATTAAAAAATAACTAAAAAAAGAAAAAAAAGAAAAAAAGAAATAAGTTAATAATAACTTATCTTCTAAATGATTTTATTAATTGTGATCTAAATAATACTAATACTATAAGAACAAAACCAATAGCAGTTTGGAGAGTTCCTAAAATTGCAAGTATTAAAGAGTTAATAGGTAAATTCCATGGTGGGGAAGTTCTACCTTCACCTAATGGGGTGAAGTAAACACCTACAGCACGGGAATCTTCTTTAACATTTAAATCACCAGGTTCAACATAGTCTACACCTACTAAAAGACCATTATTAATACCTTTATTAAGAGATCCAGCAATTTTAGATGCATTATATCCATATTTTGCAACAGATGCTTTAACAATTTCTACAGTAATAGGAGTAACACCCATTTTATCACCACCATAAACAGAAACTGAAACATCATTTTTAGTTACGGTGATTGCTTTAATTAAAACATCAGTAGCAGAGTTAGTTTGTAATTTACTACCATCAATTGGACAGGTAACATAATTTTCTGCATCAGGGAATCCTGCAGCCCATCCACAAGTAGGACAGGTTTTAGAATAATCTTCATCCATAGGGAAACCTTTAGAATCTAATGCAGCTGGAACAAACATATCCTGGGTAGAAACACATGATACAAGGTTTACAGCACCTCCACCATATTTCTCACCAGAGTCAACAGCAACTTCCTCTAAAGCTTTACCTACAATATAAGTAGCAGAATATCCATCACGAATCATTTTACCAATATTAATTGCAGTCTCTCTTCTAACAGTATCTGCAGTACCATATAATGGGTTTCCTTCACTGTTTCTCAAGTGAATAATAGCTCCTTTACTTCCTTGAGGTAAAGTAACAACACCACCTGAATAAGGAGTAACAGTAATAGTTCCTGCATCATCAACAGATATAACATAAGCATTAAAAGAACCACCAATTGCAGCACCAATATAAGGTCCACCAACAATTAGCCTAATTCCAGAAAATTGATTAGCAACTGCTGCTGCAACAGAAGGAGATGCATCATGTTGCATAGCTGCCAATGCTTTAACAATTGCATTGTTCCTTACAGAACCGTTACCTTCCCCCCCGGAAAGAACAGCATAATGGCCAGTTTTAGACATTACAAAGGTAGATTCAAACATGTTATTTGCAAAAGACATACTTGCAGCTGCTGCACCATTAGGGTCATCCCCAGATGGATCTGTGAAAACCATTACATTACAAGTAGCTGAAACAGCACCAATAACAGAAAAAACCATTAATACTAAAAGGATTAATACAAGAATTTTTGATTGAGTCCATTCCATAATTTATCCTCCAGTACTTAAATTATAATTATAATTGTTATTTGATGAACTAGTTACAGGTTTTTGAGTAGTATTATAAATATCAATAGTTGAGAAATCTTCAATAACAGTAACAGTTACAAGACCAGTTTTTTTATCAACTTGAACATCAGCTCCTGCAATTGGAGTAATAGTAGTACCTGGAAGAGTAGTTAATTTAACAAAACTCTTGGCATTGGCTATCGCCTCAGACAGGGGCAGTTCTCTCTTAGATGTTCTTAAAATATCACCATCAATATAACTACCTGCTCTTAAACCAGATGCTTCAATATTTGCTCTAATACTATCAGTAGGAATAATATCATTTCCTTTAATAATAACACCGGAAATAGGAACTCCTTCTTCAACTTCAGCAGAGGATGCATATGCAGCATAAGTTATTAATCTTCCACAAAGAATTAAGATAAATGCTAATAATAAAATTATTAAAGTATCTTTTCTAATCTTAATAAACATTAACATTCCTCTATAAATTAAATAATTATCATAAAATATTAACTATTTCATCATTATCTATATTATAGAAAAATAATTTTAAAATAAATAAAACAATGATAAAAAAATAGTATAAAAAAAATAAAAAAATGATTAAAATTATTAAAATACTTAAATATAACCTAAATCAGTTAAAACACTTTCAGCAGGATCCATTCCTTGAGCACCAATTAAAAGAATTACATCATCAGCATTAGCTAAATTATAAACATCTTTTAAAACATCTACTAAATTATCATAATGAGTATATTCTACACCATTTTTATCAAGAGTTGATGTAAAAATAGCTTTTTCAAAGTCTTTAACTGTATTAAGACTATTTACATAATCTATACTTGAAGATAAGAATAATTTGATTTTTCTATCATTCTCAGCATCTAATTCATTTATAACTTCACCAATAGCTTGAGAAATAAGGCCATTTAACTCTTCTCCTCTTGAACCACGGATTCCAAAGACAACATATAATTCTTTTTTATCTAAATCATTAGCTAAAGTTGATGAAGCACGAATAGTTGCTTTAACACCATCAGGGTTATGTGCAAAATCATCAATAATAATCGGTTCATCAGATAATTTTATGAATCTTCTATCAAGAGGTTTATAATTTTTAACACCTTCAATAATGTTGTTAATAGGAAGATTAAGTGCTAAACAAGCTGAAATAGATGATAAAATATTACGTATGAAATGTTCACTATTGAATGGGAGTTCATCAAAGTTTAATATTGATTTACCTTTAACAATAATTGCATTTTTAGATTTAGAGAAGAATACTTTATTATCTTCATTAACAGCATTATTATTTTCATTTATATTATAATTAGAAATAGCTACTTCATCCATAGATGTAAAGAACGGATTAACATCATCATTTAAGAATTCTAACATGTTTAAAACACGTTTATCATCGTAATTTAAGACAATTGCATCTTTATTAATTGCTTTTACAATACCTGAAGTTTCGTCGTATACTTCATCAAGTGAGTTAACAAGACCAATATGATCCATAGCTACATTAGTTACAACACCAACATTTGGATTAAGTGCAGAGGACATTATAAGAGCATGATTTTTCATTAACTCTTCGCCCCAACCTTGAACTTCAGAAACTTCAACTACAACATAGTCAAAAACAGATTTATTAGGAATATCTGCTACATAATCAAGAGAACGAACATCAATATCTTGAGCTTCTATGACTTGTTCTGAAATCATTTTAGCAACCATAGGGTCGATTAATGTATTAAATTCAGATTCAGCATCAGTATTTGTAAAAACATTATATTCACTATTTTTTAAGATATGATGAATCATATGAGAAGTAGTGGATTTACCATTTGTTCCACTAATAACTACTCTTTTTGAGTTTGGAACTAAATTTTCAATAGTCCATTTAAGAGCAAATGCAGTTGCAAATTGAATTTTTTTAACTACAATAACAGGAAAAGATATCTCTTTTGCTTTTTCTATAGCATCTTCTGTAGGATTTAATGTGATAAGACAAGCAATATCTTTTTCTTTAGCTATTTCAACACCTTTTCCATTAATCCAGTGTCTAATAACAATATCTCCAGAAACCGCTTCATTTAAAGTTTCAAAAATACCATTAAAACCTTTCTTTGAGTAAAAATCATTTAAACCATAAATTTTACCATCAATAGCTTCAGCTAATTCTGTTATAGAAAAAGTTTTTTGTGAAGCAATTTTATTAGAAGTTTCTGTTATAGAAAAAAGAGTATTAGCCATTTTAATCACTATTTTTATCTCACTATTCGAATCTAATTAACTATATAATTTGATTAACTAAATATTTTTATCTCACTATTTGAATCTAATTAATCATATAATTTTGATTTCATTTAAATTTAACTTAATTTTAATTTAAATAATTAATAAAATAATAAAAATAAAAAATAAATAAATTAATAGCTATTTACTTAAAAGAAGTAATATTTAGCTATTAAACCAATTGCACAAGCTACAATAGTTAATAACCAGTAACTGTATACAATTTTCTTCTCAGACATTCCATGATAATTTAAAGTATGATGTAACGGTTCTACAGGTAAGTTAATAATATGAGCTCTGTGCATTAAACTAATTACAGTAGAAGCAATAGGAACTGCTAAAGCTAAAACACCAAAGAATGGAATATCACATACAAGTACAGCTGCTGCATAACCTGCGCCTAATACAAAAGATCCAGTATCTCCCATAAAAATAGATGCAGGATGTTTATTAAATACTAAGAATCCTAAACAAATACCGACTAATATTGCAAATGGAACCATTTTAGTCAAATCACTAGATATAAATCCATAAATACAACATGCAAAGGAAGCAATACCTACAATACCTGCAGCTAAACCATCCATTCCATCAATAAGATTTACAGCATTAATTGAACCTAAAAGAGCAATAATTGCAACTGGGAAAACAAAAAGACCTAAAGTAAATCCAGCACAAGTAGTTACTACACCTGTAAGAGCTAAGAACAATCCAGGTAATAATTGAACAACAATCTTTGAACCTTCACTTGGTTCATATTTAATTGGAATCTCAGTAATTAATTCAACCTTACCCTCATCAATAAGTTTTCCAACCTGTTCTTTTGCCTTTTCAGTACTTACTCTTGCCTCTTCACCAGGACCTAAATTTAATAATCCTAAAGGAACAGCAGAATCACTAATATTTTTAACAACTTTCTGATATTCTTTAACCTTAAGACCTAACAAGTCATCAATGAAACCCATTAAACCTGCAGTAAGCATAATAAAGGATACAATTAAAATTGAAGTATTTCTAAAGTAAACAGCCACAATAAAAGTTAAAGCAAATAAGAAAGCTAAACCCCCCATAGTAGGAGTACCGGCTTTATGCCTATGTTCACTCACAATTGGACTATCTGAAACATCTGCATTACGTAATATACCCCTAACAAAATAGGTGGCAATTATTGTAGCTACAAATGTTAAAATAAATACAATAATTATATTTGAAATATCCATATTTATCACACTAAAATAAAAAATAATTAAAAAACCATAATGCATAAAAGAGGTGAATAAAAATCACACACAAAAATAAAATATACATTATAATATCATAATAATTTATTGTTTTAATCATATTTAAAGTTTTATTAAAATGATATTATCATTGATATTAACATAAGAGTTATTTTTTATAA
>JAKSUE010000116.1 GCA_024409165.1 archaeon | reverse complement strand
AACAAATTAAGACCAAGCCAATTTGATGCTCAAGGTAATGTTTCCTTCGGTATTAAAGAACATATTGATATTCCTGGAATGAGATATGATCCAGATATTGGTATTTTCGGTATGAACTTATCTATTACTTTTGAAAAACCTGGTTACAGAATCAAAAGAAGAAAAATCCAAAAAAGAAATGTTCCTAAAAGACATAGAATTACTCCTGAAGAAACTATGAAATTTATGGAAGACAATTTCAATGTTAAAATTTCTGAAGAAGAAGAGGAAATTTTATACTAAATGGATTGATGAATTAATTTAATTAATTTATATGATAAAAGGTGATTATTTTGCCAAGAAAATATGGTAAAGCAGCAAAACAATGTAGCCGTTGTGGAGACCACTCTGCTGTAATTAGCAGATACGGTATCAACTTATGTAGGCAATGTTTCAGAGAACTTGCTCCTAAAATAGGATTTAAAAAATATAATTAAGAAAGGTGTTTATTATGACTCTTATGGACCCTCTTGCTGATGCTTTAACTAACATTAGAAATAATGAACGTCAAGTTAATAGTAGTTGCACTATTTGTCCTGCATCTAAATTAATTGGACATGTTTTAAGCACTATGCAAAAAGAGAATTATATAGGCGAATTTGAATTTATAGATGACAATAAAGCTGGAAAATTCGAAGTAGAATTAGAAGGTAATATTAACCAATGTGGTGTAATTAAACCACGTCATGCTGTAAAGAAAGACGAATTTGAGAAATTTGAAAAAAGATATTTACCAGCAAAAAATTTCGGTATCTTAATTGTAACCACTCCTGAAGGTATTATGACCCACAAGGAAGCTAAAGAAAGAGGTATCGGCGGACGTTTGTTGGCTTATATGTATTAGGTGATTTATATGGTATTAGCTGCAGCTATTAGGGAAGAAATTGAAATCCCTGAAGGCGTTGAAGTTAAAATTGGTGATGAAGTTTCTGTAAAAGGACCTAACGGTCAAATTTCCAGAAAATTTACTTACCCTAATGTATCTATTGCATTAGAAGATAATCTTGTTGTACTTGAAACTGCTTTCCCTAAAAAAGCAGACAAATCAATGATTGGAACTACTAAAGCACATGTTAAAAATATGATTACTGGTGTAACCGATGGTTTCACTTACCGTATGAAAATTGTATTTGCTCACTTTCCAATGACTGTAAAACCTCAAGGTGACAAAGTTATTATTGACAACTTTATCGGAGAAAGACATCCTAGATCCGCTAAAATTGTTGGAGATGCAAAAGTTTCTGTTAAAGGTGATGAAGTTATCATTACCGGTGTAAATAAAGAAGATGTTGGTCAAACTATGGCTAACTTAGAACAAGCTACTAAAATCAAAGGAAAAGACCCTAGAGTATTCCAAGATGGTATCTATTTAGTAAGCAGAGAAGGATAGTTAATTGGTGATAATATGAGTAAACAATTTAAAAGACAAGAATATGCTCGTTACAAAAAATTAGGCACTAAATGGAGACGTCCTAGAGGAAAAACCAGTAAAATGAGAAGATATGAAGCTGGTAAACCTGCTATGCCTGCTATCGGTTACCGTACTCCTAGAGCTATTAGAGATTTACATCCTTGTGGATTAAAAGATGTTCTTGTTTGTAATATGAAAGAATTAGAAGCTGTTGACCCAGCTACTGAAGCTGCAAGAATTAGTGCTTCTATTGGTAAACGTAAAAAAGCATTGATGTTAGAAAAAGCATCTGAATTAGGTATTAAAGTTTTAAACAAATAGAATTTTAGTATTTAATTAAAATTTAAAACTTAATAATTTAAATTTAATATAAATTTAAAATTAAGATTTAAAATTCAATATTAAAAATTAAAGATTATTTGATTATTTCAGATAATTATTAGATGAATAAACATGAAGTTTTTTCATTTCCTAAAAATTCAAAATTAATCGAATTATTCAAATCATAGATTTGAAATTAATCAAAAATTTAAGATAAATTTGGAGCCAGGTTTAAAACTAATTTGGTTATAAATTTAAGATTAAATGTACAAATTGAAATATTAAATAAATTTAAAGTAAATTTGGAGCCAGGTTTAAAACTAATTTGGTTATAAATTTAAGATTAAGTTTAGTATAAATTTAGCATAAATTTAATGATTATGTATGAGGTTTAAATAAGAACCTTAGGGGTGTTATATAAAGTTGGTATGAGATTAGAGAATACGTCTTTAACCTTGTATCACAACTTATGTAACTATTTGATTCGTATGTTCCAAAAGAACGAGCCTAAAATGATAATTATTATCTGGGCGATGAAAGAATCCATTTTCTTATATTAAACAAAATAAATTAGATTAATTAATTTATGAAATTAAAGGGAAACTTGAGAAATTTTTATTCAAGTTTATCAGCTAACTATATGGAGGATTATTTATGAATCTTACTACACAAAAAAGATTAGCTGCTAGTATACTTAAAGTTGGAGTAAACCGTGTATGGATAGACCCTAATGAAATTGAAGAAGTTTCTAGAGCTATTACAAGAGACGGTGTTAGACAACTTATTGATCAAGGTATTATTAAAGCTAAACCACAAACTGGTATTAGTAGCTACAGATCTAAAAAACTTAAAGAACAAAAGAAAAAAGGTAAACGTAAAGGAAAAGGTAGTATTAAAGGGGCTAAAAACGCTCGTACTCCTAAGAAACAAGTATGGATGAAAACTATCCGTGCTTTAAGATCTGACTTAAAAGAAATGAGAGATGCAGGTGAAATTGATCCTACTACCTACCGTAAATTATACAAAATGGCAAAAGGTGGAGCTTTCAGAAGTAAATCTTACATGAAAAACTACGCTAAAGACCATGATATGATTAAATAGGAGGAATTGATTTGGCAAGCGGTTCTAATTATAAAGTAGCATTCAGAAGAAGAAGAGAAGGTAAAACTGACTATGCTGCTAGAGCAAAATTATTACACTTAGACACTCCAAGATTAGTTGTTAGAGTTTCTAACGCTAATGTTATTGTCCAAGTTATTGAATATGCTAGTAATGGTGACAAAACCATTGTATCTGCACACAGTAAAGAGTTAAACAAATTAGGTTGGTTAGCAGGAAACAAAAACACTTCTGCTGTTTACTTAACTGCATACTTATGTGGTAAAAAAGCAGTAGCTGCTGGTGTTGAATATGCTATTGCAGATATTGGATTAAAATCTCCTATTAGAGGATCTAAAATCTTTGCAGCTGTTAAAGGTGCAGATGATGCGGGTTTAGAAGTTCCTTATGGTGAATCTGTTGTACCAAGTGAAGACCGTATTACCGGTGCTCACATTGCAGAATATGCAGAATCTTTAGATGAAGAAGAACTTAACAAAAAATTCTCTCAATATATTGCTAAAGGTCTTCAACCTACTGATTTACCTGAACACTTTGAAGAAATTAAAAATAAAATTGATGAGACTGAGGTATAAATATGAGTTTTAATATGGATGAATGGGAACCTAAAACTAAACTTGGTGAACAAGTTAAAGCAGGTATTATTACTGATATTGACGAAATCTTTCAAAAAGGTCTCCCTATAATGGAATTAGAAATAGTTGATGCTTTACTTCCAGATTTAGAAGAAGAAGTAATGGATGTAAATTTAGTTCAAAGAATGCACAAATCTGGTAGAAAAGTAAACTTCAGAGTTATTGTTGCTGTTGGTAACAAAAATGGTTATGTTGGTTTAGGCCAAGGTAAAGCTAGAGAAGTAGGTCCTGCTATCAGAAAAGCTGTAGATAATGCAAAATACAACATTATTAAAGTAAGAAGAGGTTGTGGAGACTGGGGTTGTGTTTGTGGAAGACAACACACTGTTCCTTTCAAAGTAACTGGTAAAGTAAGTAGTGTACAAGTAACCTTAAGACCAGCTCCTGCAGGTGTAGGATTAGCTATTGGTGATGTAGGTAAAACTATCTTATCCCTTGCTGGTATTAAAGATGTATGGGCTAACGCAAGTGGTCAAACTCAAACTACTGTAAACTTTGCTAATGCTGTATTCGAAGCTTTAAAAGAATTAAGCAGAGTAAAAGCTTCCGAACAAGACCTTAAAAATATGGGAGTAATCCAATAAACGGTGGTATCATGTTTTTAGTAATTAGAGTAAGAGGTACTACTGGTGTTATTTCTAACATTGCTAGTACTTTACAAATGTTAAGACTTAACAGAATTAATCATGCAGTTCTTGTTGAAGAATCTCCAAGTTTCAAAGGTATGCTCCAAAAAGGAAAAGACTACATCACTTGGGGTGAAATCGACACTGAAACTCTCGTTGAACTTATCGAAAAAAGAGGAAAATTAGTAGGTGGAGCTGCTATTACTGAAGAATATTTAGCAGAAAACACTGATTACTCTTCCTTTGAAGAGTTAGCTAAAGCATTAATCAACTCTGAAATCAAACCTAAAGATATTAATATGAAACCTGTATTCCGTTTACATCCTCCAAGAAAAGGATACGAAGGAATCAGACATTCTGTTAACGAAGGTGGATCATTAGGTTACAGAGGAGAAGCTATTAACGACCTCGCAAAAAGAATGGCTTAGGTGTTTTATATGATTAGAAAACAAAGAAAAATCAACAAAATGAGAGGTTCTAGATCCAACGGTGGAGGATGTACCAAAAAGAGAAGAGGTGCAGGTCACAAAGGTGGTAAAGGTAAAGCTGGAGCTGGAAAACACCACTGGACTACCACTGTAATTGTAAACAAAAATTACTTCGGTAAACACGGTTTCAAAAGACCTCAAAAAACTATCTATAAATACAATCCTGTAAACTTAAGCTTCTTAAACGATAAAGCTGAAGAACTTGTAGAACAAGGAAAAGCTATTAAAGAAGGAGACGCAATTGTAATTGATGTAACTGAATTAGGTTACAACAAAGTTTTAGGTAGCGGTTACCTTACTGCACCATTAACTATCAAAGCTCCTGAATTCTCTGAATCTGCAAGAGCTAAAATCGAAGAAGCTGGTGGAGAAGCTATCGATTTATAGATTGTTTAAAGATTTATACTTTATATAATTAGATAATTTTTGATTATATATTTTATAAATCTCTATTTCTTTTTTTATTTTTTCAATTATTTTTATCTTATTTTTATATATTTTTTAGTTAATT
>JAKSUE010000115.1 GCA_024409165.1 archaeon | reverse complement strand
AAATGTGAAAAGTTTCAGTTATATCTGAAAAACTTTGTAAAAATGTGAAAAGTTTCAGTTATATCTGAAAAACTTTGTAAAAATGTGAAAAGTTTAAAATACAAAACTTTATTTTTTTATTAATTAAAGTAACTTTTATTTACTAAAATATAAAACTTTAAATATTATCTTTATTAAATATAAATATAGTTAATTAAATATAATCCGATGTGAGATTGATGATAAAAATAGAAAATCTTTGTAAATCTTATAAAACTGATAATGGAGAAGAAATACCTGCTTTAAAAAATATTAATCTTGAAGTTAATGAAGGTGAGATTGTAGGTATTTTTGGTACTAGTGGTTCTGGTAAAACTACTCTTCTTAGAATTTTAAGAGGTGTGGAACAATTTGATGAAGGTGAAGTGACTATTAGTCGTTACACTTTAAAACCAGATTCATCTCAATTTTATTTTAATCAAGTAAAAAAAGAAACTGCTATACATCTTCAAAGATCTTTTGGTATTTGGCCTGAAACTGCTCTTGAAAATGTTTTAAGAAAATTATATGCTGTTAGATATGGTGATGAAGGTGATGTAGACCTTAAAGAAGCAGAAAAGATGTATGGTAAGGAAGCAGAAGAGATTCTTGAACTTGTAGGGCTTTCTCATAAGAAAAACCATTTAGCTTCTGTTTTAAGTGGTGGAGAAAAACAAAGACTTATTATGGCTCGTCAATTAGCTAAAAAACCTAAAGTAATGTTACTTGATGAACCAGCTACTATGTCTTGTCCTAAAACCAAGCAAGATATTCTTAATGCTGTAAAAAACATTAATAAAGAGCTTGGAATAACAATTGTTTTTGTTTCACATTTACCTGAAATTCATAAATTTTTAGCAGATAGAGTAATTCTCTTAGAAGATGGAGAAATTCAAAAAGAAGGTTCTGCTGATGAGATTATTGATGAATTCTTAGCAGATATTGAAGATCCTGTTGATATAAATATTGAATCAACTGATGAAGTATTAATTAAAGCTGAAAATATTAATAAAAGATTCTATTTATTTACAGGTGGAGAAGTTTTAACTGTTGATGATGTTAATTTTGAAGTAAATAAACAAAATATCTTATCTTTAGTAGGGCCAAGTGGTGCTGGTAAAACTATTCTCCTTCGTATGTTAGGAGGTCTTGACCTTCCAGATACAGGAGATATTCTCTTTGAATTAACTACTAACAATGAAGAAGGTATTCCTGAATCTAAATGGGTTAATATTGAAGAAGCTGGTTTAGATAGGATGGAAATCAGAAGAAGAATTGGTTTCATGCATCAAGAATTTGCATTAATGTATTATGCATCTATTCAAAGTCAATTAGCTGTTAAATTAGGTTATAAAAACTATGAATTAATTGAAGAAGCTAAGAAAAGAGCTAAAGAACTTGGATTACCTGATATTCTCTTAGATGCTTTATATCAACTCACAGATTTACCTGCAGCTGAAGCTAAAGCAAGACTTGAACAAATCGGTCTTGAACCATCAATTTTAGAAGAATTATTCCCTAAATTCCCTGAAACTGAAGTTAAAAAAGAAGTTGCAGAATTATTTGAAGCTTTAGACTTATCTCTTGATATTTTACCAAGAAAATCCTATGAATTATCTGGTGGTCAACAAGTAAGAGCTATGCTTGCTCTTGTTCTTGCACCAAAACCTGAAATCCTTTTATTAGATGAACCATTCGGAGATTTAGATCCTAAAACCTTAAGAATTGTCTCAAACTCCCTTAAAAAGATTTCAAAAGAATTTGGAACTACAATTGTTATGATTTCACATAACACAGACTTCATCAAAGAAATAAGCAACAGAGCAATCTTAATTGATGATGGTGTATTAAAAGACGATACAGAAGACGTTGATAAATTAGTTGATGATTTTATAGGTTACTGTGAAGCAGACTATCTTATGTAAGGGATAATATGTTTAAAAATATTTTAGTAGCTAATGATGGTTCTAATTGTGGTAATAAAGCTGTAGATTTAGCTATTGACTTAGCATCTAAATATAACTCTAAAATATCTGCATTATATGTAATGGATTTTGCATCAGACTTATCCTATGATGAATTAGATGATACAGGAGGATTAGTTCTTGATGAAATCACAGCTAAAGGAAAAGAAGCTAATGTTACAGTTGTAGAACACATCATAACAGCTAATCCAGTTAATGATATGGAAACAATGATTCGTAAAATTAATCCAGACATAGTTGTTATTGGATCTCATGGAACTACCTTTGAAAAAAACCAAGAAACAGCATTCAGTAAACTCGGTAGTGTTGCTGAAAATGCCCTAAAAGTCTCTAAAGTTCCAGTTATAATAGTTAAATAAAGTATTATTCTAAATATCAATTCCCATATTATAAAATTGTTCGATACATTATAAACAAGTTTATATATGAGAATATATAAATTATAAATCAAGACGATTTAATTTCCACCCCCTTAAAATAATAAATTGTCTTTAATTTAAAAAACCTATGTAAAGGAGGATTTTTATGACTGAAAAGAAAAAATGTAGTGTTTGTGGATATGTTTATTATTCAGAAGATGGATGTTCAGAAAAAGATATACCAGCTAATACTCTTTGGGAAGATGTCCCAGAAGATTTTAAATGCCCATTATGTGGTGCTGGTAGAATGTTATTTAAATAAATTAATTATACAAAATTTTCAACATAACAAATTAAGGAGATTTTATTATGGTTATGGTATGTGACGCATGTGGATGGGAATACAAAGTAGAATTAGGTGATCCAGATAACGGTGTAGAACCAGGTACTGCATGGGAAGACGTCCCAGAAGATTGGGTTTGCCCATTATGTGGACTTGAAAAATCTGGATTTGTAGAAGAATAATTATTATTTAAACCAAAAATAAATTAAAATTAGTTAAAATAAATAAAATTAATTAAAATTAATTAAAATAAATTTATAAAAATTCTAAAATTAATAAATGTAGGTGTTAATTATGGTTAACGAAAAAATGGAAGCAGCATTAAATGCTCAATTAAACGCAGAAGTATACTCTGGATACTTATACTTATCTATGGCAGCTTATTTTGAAGATACTGATTTAGCAGGTTTTGCTAACTGGATGAGAGTACAAGCTCAAGAAGAATTAGAACATGGAATGAAATTCTATGATTACATCATCAGAAGAGGAGCATCTGTAACTCTCGAAGCTATTGAAAAACCTCAAACTGAATGGGAATCTCCAATTGCTGTATTTGAACATGTTTTATCCCACGAAAAAATGGTTTCTGGTCTTATCAATGACTTAGTAGACTTAGCTATTGAAGAAAAAGACCACGCAACTAACAACTTCTTACAATGGTTCGTTGAAGAACAAGTTGAAGAAGAAGAAAATGCAATGGAAATGTTAGCTAAAGTCAAATTAGCTGGAGACAACAATTCCATCATTTACGCTCTTAACGAAGAGTTTGCAGGCCGTGTTCGTGGCCCTTCTGAAGAATAATTTTTATTATTCTTTCTTTCTTTTTTTATTTTTTAATTAATTTAAATTAAAATTAAAGCTATTTTTTCCGTTCTTTTTTTAATATTCTCAATATATTTTATTATTTTTTCCTAAACTTTATATATTGCCAATTATAAAAATTTATACATAAAACAAGTTATTATTTATTAAACTATCATTTATAGGGTGTAAAAATGAAATCAAATAAATTATTGGTGATTTTAACTACATTTATTATTTTAATTCTAACTATTTCCACTGTATCTGCAGGAATTACTAATGTTGATCCTAAAGATACAAATTTAGAACTTAAAATTAGCTCTTCTAATGATTATATTATTGCTACATTAAAAGAAGGAGATAATTTTTTAGAAAATCAAAATATTACCTTTTCAATAATAAAAGAAGGTAAAGAAATTAATAAAATAGTAAAAACTGATGAAAATGGTGTTGCTAAACTTGATATTAGTTCTTTATCCTCTGGCAAATATAATGTAAATGCATCATTTAAAGGTAATGAAGATTATAAAAACTCTTCTGACTCTATTAATTTTGAAATATCTAAAATCAAAACTATTCTCAAAATAAGTAAAACTGATGATTTATTAAGTTTTAAATTAACTGATAACTCTTCAAAAGGATTATCTAATAAAGAAATTTCAGTTATTATACTAGATGATCATAATGAAATAATAAAAAATAAAATTATTAATACCAATAGCAAAGGTATAGCTACTATGAATATATCTAAATTAGCTAATGGTAATTATAATGTTATGGCTTCTTTTGAAGCAGATAAAGATTATGAAAGCTCTTCATCTAATATTTATGTAAATATTGATAAAAAAGATTCTAAAAAAATAGGTACTCATATATTAATCCTACCTAATCTCATATCTGATGATTATATATCAGCAATGTTATTTGATGAAAATGAAAATCCATTACCTAATAAAGTTTTAACTTTCACTATTACCGATAAAAATGGTGAAATTATTGTAAATAAATATGCTACAACAAATGAAGATGGTTTAGCATTCATTGATATAAGTGGAATAAACCTCACAGATTCTGATATTTATGTATCATTTTTAGGAGATGATAATTATTCATCATCTATGGATATTTTTTCATATGATATATCAGAATATTCAAATGATACAACACAAACAAATGAATCAGATATACTTTCTGCAGGAATATTAGCTTATTTAATAAGTGGTTTAAATGAACTTTCAAATTATTTAAACAGCATACTTTCACTAATTTCATCATTATTAAATAATTTAGTATCTATGATTAGTTCATTTTTAAATAGCATAATTAACATGATTTTACCACTTTTAATTAGTATTATTAGTATAATTCAAGATTTACTTTATATGCTTCAAGAGTTACTTAATATTGATTTAAGTGGTTTAATTAGTAGTATTCCAATTATTATAATTATCCTATTACTAATTATATTAATAATTGCTATTGTATTACTTTTAATTGTTCTATATCTTTTACATAGATTTGATAATAAAAAGAAACTCATTTAAAAAAGTATTAATCTAAGATAATTTATTATAAGACAAATAATAAAGATTTATTGGTGCTTATAGCATGGACCAACTTTTTGAATCATTGATTTAGGACATCCTAT